>DAOTUS010000062.1:0-34645 GCA_034437415.1 Herpetosiphonaceae bacterium | reverse complement strand
CAATCTGGGCTTTGTGATCGCCGATGTCTCCGATAAGGGGGTTCCGGCGGCGCTGTTTATGGCGCTCTCCCGCTCGCTGGTGCGCGGCGCGGCCCTCGATGGCACCTCGCCCGCCCGGGCGATGGAGCGGGCCAATCGCTGGATTATGCGCGACAGCCAGTCGTTTATGTTTGTTACCCTGTTCTATGGCATTCTCAACCCCGCCACCGGCGTGCTGCGCTACACCTCGGCGGGCCACAATCCGCCGCTGCTGTATCGGGCCGCCGATGGCAGCATCGAGCAGCTGCGCACGCCGGGGATTGCGCTGGGCGTGATCGAAGATGCGGTGCTTGGCGAGGCCCAGACAACCGTGCTGCCCGGCGATGTGCTGCTGTGCTACACCGATGGTGTTACCGAGGCGGTCAACGACGCAATGGAAGAATGGGGTGTGCCGTGCCTGATGGAGACGACCGCCGCGACCGCCCACGGCCAGGCTGAGGATATCGTCACCACGATCAACGACCGTCTGGCGACCCATACTGGCGATCGAACCCCGTTCGACGACGTCACCCTGGTGGTGATCAAACGGCTTGGTATTCCGGCAGCCCAGAACAGTCTGCCGATTGAACAACTGATTAGCGAACCAATTTAGAGGTGGCTGTGCGTCTCGTTAATAGACATGTGATTATTACTGGTGGCTCAAGTGGGATTGGCCTGGCAACGGCGCGCCAGCTCGTCATTCGGGGCGCCTCCGTCTCCCTGATCGCCCGCAATCGCGCTGGCCTGGCCGAGGCCGCCGAGTCGCTCCGTCCGCTCGCCCGCAAAAATGGCCAGCGGGTCGAGATTGCCACCGCCGATGTGACCAGGCAGAGCGATATCCAGCAGGCTATCGGCGATCTGATCAACCGCAGCGGCCCCTGCGATGTGCTGATCACCTCGGCGGGCGCGTCCCACCCCGGCTATTTCGAGCAGCTCGACGACGCGATTTTCCGCGAGATGATGGAGGTCAACTATTTTGGCACGCTCTACGCTATCCGCGCCGTCGTCCCCCAGATGATCGCGCGGCGGCTTGGCGCCGTCGTGGCGATCTCGTCGATGGCCGGGCTGATGGGGGTGTTTGGCTACACGGCCTACGCGCCGGCCAAGTTTGCGGTGCGCGGCCTGATGGAGTCGCTGCGGCAGGAGATGAAGCCCTACAATATTACGCTCAGCATCGCCTATCCGCCGGATACCGATACGCCCCAGCTGGCCTATGAGAACCAGTTCAAGCCCCAGGAGACCACCCGGATCGCCGGGACAATCAAGCCGATTAGCGCTGAGCAGATGGCCCGCTCGATTGTGCGCGGCATCATCAAGCGGCGCTTCGCGATCACTGCCGATACTCAAAGCGCGATGCTGGTGCGGCTGAGCGGCGTGGTTGCGCCAGTCCTCAATCATATGTTCGACCGCAGCGTGCGCCAGGTGCGCCGCGAGCGTGAGATCAACGACGGCCACTCGCTGAGCAGCTAGATTTGATTTAACCGAAAAACCGCCCCAGAGCGTTGTGCTCTGGGGCGGTTTTTCGTCCGATCGGTTAGCTGTTTCGGCGGACAAGCGGCAGGAAGATGACGAGGCCGGCATCGATGATTGTTCCGGTTGCCGCGCCATCGCTGATGCTGGCATTGACCGGGACCGCTAAGCTCACGCTGAAGGTTTCGGCGCCCTCGGCGAGGTTATCGGGCTTAATCGTGATGCTGATGGTGGCGCTGGTTGAGCCAGCCGGAATCGTGACCTGGCCGGCGCTGCTCACGTAGTCGGCCGGGGCCGTTGCCGTGCCGTTGGCCGTGGTGTAGTTCGCCGTCACGGCCTGGCCGCTGATCGTCGCGAGCGTCACCGTGAAGACCATGGTGCGCTCGCCTGTCCGGCTTTCGAGCACGCTGGCGTCGGCGATGCTCAGGCTTGGCGGCGCATCGTTGTCGGTGATCGTGGCCTGGCCCTGGGCATCGCCAATTGCCACCGAGCCAGCGCTCAGGTTGACCGCAAAGGTCTCATTGCTTTCATCCAGAGTATCGCCGACCACCGTCACGGTCAGCGTTCGGGTGATCTGCCCAGGCGCGAAGGTCAGCAGGCCGCTGGCGCTGAGATAGTCGGCTGGGGCCGTCGCCGTGCCATTGGCCGTGGCATAGTTCACGGTGATGCTGCTCTGCGATTGGCCCGACAGACTGACAGTGAACACCGCGCTTGTGTTGGTGCCCGTGTTGGCCTCGGCCACCGTGACATCGTTGATGCTTAAGCTTGGCGTGGCATCATCGTCCACAATCGTGCCCTGGGCCTGCCCATCGCTGATCGCCACCGAGCCAGCGCTGAGATTAACCAGCACGGTTTCGTTTGGCTCGTCAATCGGATCGCCAACGACGCTCACGCTCAGGGTTTTGCTGGTCTCGTCAGGCTCAAAGGTCAGGCTGCCGCTGGTGCTCAGATAGTCGGCTGGGGCGCTGGCGCTGCCGTCGGCGGTGGCAAAGCTGACGCTGATCGCCGCGTAGTTCGGGTTCGAGAGCGTCGCGGTAAACATCATAGTCCGCGTGCCGCTGTCGCCCTCGACCACGCTGGTGTCGGCGATACTGATGGTTGGCACCGCATCGTCGTTGACGATCGTGCCCTCGCCTTCGCCATCGGTGATCGAGGCGTTGGTTGCGCTCAGCACATTCACCAGAAAGGTTTCATCCAGCTCATACATTAGGTCGCCGTTGATGGTGATGGTGATCGGAATGCTGGTCTGGCCGGCCGTAATCGTGATAATCTCGGTCGCCGCCAGATAGTCAACCGGGGTCGCCGCGGTGTTATCCGAGGTTGTGTACTGAATCACCACATCCGCAGCCACCGCCGCCGACAGGCTCAGGGTGAAGACCGCCGCAGTGGTGCCGCTGTCGCCCTCGTCGAGCGTGACCGCGTCGATCGCCAGGGATGGCAAGGTGCCAATCGTGACACACTGCGAGAACTCCGAGGTGCTGCCGTTGGGCGCGGTCGCCGTCGCGGTCAGCTTTTCGCCCGCCGGAATGCTCAGATTGAAGGTCAGCTGGCTGAAGGTCGCGTTTCCGCTGCCATTGGTGGTAACGGTGCTTTGGCCAATATAGCGGCCGCCCTCGCCAAATCCCGAAGGATCACAGTCGCCCTGGCTGTAGAAGTCGAGCTTGAACTGGGTGTTGGGGGTGCTGTTCAGGCTGCCATCAATCCGCGTCTCGCTCTGGTCCGAGCTGGCGGCGCTGAGAACCGGGTAGTTTTGCAGGGTGTTTGGCCCGGTGTCGGCATCAAGGGGGTCGTTGGCGGTCACGCCATCACCCAGGCCGCTGATGCTGGGATCGATGTCGATTCCCAGGCGAATGTTGGCGTAAATGCGGTTGCCGACCAGCGTGTAGCCGCTCGGGGTGGCGGTGATGGTGCGGGTCAGCAAAATGCCGTTGTGTTTGTTGAAGGCGATCAGGTTGCCTTCGCCAGCGGCCGTGCCGCCGATCAGGCCCGAGCCAGCCACGGCCCGAATCCCGTTGAAGAAGTTGGGCATGCTGGTCACGCCATCGCGGGCCGTGCCAATATAGTTGCCCTTGATCTGGGTGCCCGCCGTGGTGGCGGTGAAAATCAGAATTCCGTAGTTGCCGTTGGCGCCAATCACGTTCGATTCGGCCAGCGTCGCGCCGCCAACCAGCGTGTTCACCGCGCCATCGATGACGATCCCGTTGCTGTAGTTGCCCAGCGGCTGATTGGTGGCGTTGGTGCCCAGCAGGTTGCCTTTGATGACGGTGCCGATGGCGTTCGCGCCGCCAATGTAGATGCCGTTGTTTTTGTTGGCCGAAATGGTGTTGCCAATGATCACGCTGTTGGGCTGGTTGTTGATGTAGATCCCATCATCGTTGCCCAGCTTGGTCAGATCGTCGGTGCCGAGGCCAAGCGTGTTGCTCTGAACGATGGTGTTGGTGGCCCCGCTGCCTTGCACCAGAATGCCCAGCGCACGGTTGCCGGCAATGGTGTTGCGGGCGCCTGGTGTGGCGCCGCCAACCAGGGTCCTGGGTGTGGCATCAATCGAGATGCCGTGGGTGTTGCTGATGCTGCTCGTTCCCGCCAACGCCAGACCGATGCTGTTGCCCTGGACGGTGCTGCCAAGCGCTGCCCCCGGCACATTCAGATACACCCCGCTGGCGGTGTTGCCGGAGATCAGGTTGCCGGCCCCAGCCGCAGTGCCGCCCACCGCGGTCCGATCGGCTTTGGTGAGAATGCCGTTGGCGCCGTTGGCCACTCGCGCCGTGCCAGCCGGATTAGTGCCGATGGAGTTGCCGTGGATCGTGGTCTGCGTGGCGGCGGCGTTGGCGATCTCAATGCCGTTGCCGAGGTTGCCGCTAATCACATTCCTGGTCGCGCTGCCAGCCGTGCCGCCAATCTGATTATTGGTCGAGCTTTCGATGCGAATGCCCGCCAGCCCGTTGCCAGCGGCGTCACCGGCGGCGCCCAGGCCGATCCAGCTACACTGCACGGTGTTGCTGCCGCCGCTGGCCAGCCGAATCCCGTTAGCCGCAAAGCGGTTGATGATCAAGCCCTTGACGGTGCTGCTGCCCGCCGTGATGTTCAGGCCGCTCACGCCAGCGCCCGCCAGCGCGCCGTTAAGCTCAACCGTTGGCGCGGCGCACGTGGCGCCAGGCTGGGTCGTGCCATCGATCACCAGCGGATCGGTGATTACCGGCAGGGCGCTGGTGACGCTGATCGGCTGGGCCGCCGCCAGATTAAACGTAATCGTATCGATCAAAGGTTTGGTGTTGGCCGCACTGATCGCCTCGCGCAGCGTGCATTCCTCCTGGCCACACATGCCGTCGTCGCCATCGCCGGGGCTGTTGACCACAAACGGGCCGAGCTGCGGGACATCCGTTGGCGCAGCCGCGCCGCTGCGCTGGGCCAGATCCTGGGTTGCCCCGGCAGTTCCCACGGACGCTGTGGCCAGTGGCAGCGCAACCAAAAGTACTACCAGCCAGCCGTGCAGTCCACGGGCAAAGTGTCGAATCCGGCGATCGCGCTGCTCAAATGGTGTAGTCATTGTTTCCCCTTAACTTAATAGAATGAACTGGTCCGATTACGATCGGTTGTGCTCGGTAGAATCTGCAGTGCTCAAGATTAATGCATTGGCAGGGTCCTCGATAATTCTGGGCGAAGATCGGTCGTCTTGGCCGGATACACGCCGCTAGACGTCCAAAAATAAGGCATCAGGCGATTGAAAAATCGTAGCGCTGCAATCTCCAATCCGGTTTTGAAGCTCCGCCGGGAGGAATAGCTCAGATTGTAGAGGATACGCGGGCAAGTTACTAGGGAAAATTTCATTAAAATGGCTGATTGTGATTGATTTGTCACGGATTAGCCTGGGGTACTATCGCCCTAAGCACCGCTAGTACCGCGCCGGCGCACGCAGCGTGGCGGCCCCGCATTCAGCCAGCCCGGCAGCACTGGCACAGGGCTTGCCTCAGACTCTAGCGGTATTCAAGAAGCTGAGGTGGTATGAGCACAATTTATTGGTACATCATTATTGGGGTGCTGCTCTTAGGCGTGACAATGGTCGGAACATTGCTCAAAGATCTGCCAGTCTCAACCTCGATTGTGTATCTGGGCGTTGGGATTGCCCTGGGGCCACATGGGCTGGGGCTGATCAGCCTGGATATTGTCCAGGATTCGCATTTTTTTGAACTGCTTACCGAGCTAGCGGTGATCGCCTCGCTCTTTACGGTGGGCCTGCATCTGCGGCGCTCGCTGAGCGATCGCGCCTGGTGGCTGCCGGTGCGCCTGGCCAGCCTCACCATGATCCTGACAATTGCCGGGATTGCCCTGGTTGGCAGATACCTGCTCGATCTGCCGCTGGGCGCCGCCGTGCTGCTTGGCGCCGTGCTGGCCCCGACCGACCCAGTGCTGGCCTCGGATGTGCAGATCAAAGGCGTGACCGACCGCGACACGCTGCGCTACAGCCTGAGCGGCGAGGCCGGGCTGAACGATGGCACCGCGTTTCCTTTTGTCATGCTTGGGCTGGGGCTGCTGGCGCTACACCCCGACCAGTATGCCGGGCTGGGCGGATTGTGGGGCGAAAGCCCCTTTGGCCTGCTGGCGTGGCTCGGCTGGGATCTTGTGTGGGCGGTCAGCGTCGGTTTAGTCGTGGGAGCCGCCACCGGCTGGACGACTGGCAAGCTGATGCTGCGCCTCGGTCGCAACCAGGCCGATGCGTTTAGCCTGCAGGCGTTTCTGGTGCTTGGGCTGATTGCGCTGGCCTATGGTCTGGCCGAGGTGGTGTATGGCTATGGATTTCTGTCCGTGTTTGCGGCCGGCTATGCGCTGCGCTATCTCGAGCTAGCGATGTCGCGGCACTCCGCCGCGCCGCCTGTGCTCGGCGCCAGCGCCCCCGATGACGATGAAAAAACCAAGCTGGAGGCGGTCAACACCCCCGAGGAGACCGCCCACTATCTGACAATTTCGCTGGGGCGCTTCAACAATCAGCTGGAGCACCTGTTTGAGGCGGCGGTGGTCGTGCTGCTCGGCGGCGTACTCACCGTCCAGTATCTGACCTGGGATGTGGTGTGGTTTGCCCCGCTGCTGTTTCTGGTGCTCCGCCCGGCGGCGGTCGCCGCTGGCCTCTGGCGCAGCGATACCGGGCGGGTCCAGCGCGTGCTGACGGCATGGTTTGGGATTCGCGGAATTGGCTCAATCTACTATCTGACCTACGCGATCTCCCACGGCCTGCCGGACGATCTCGCCGTTCGCCTGACCAGTCTGGTGCTGTCGACGATCGCGGTCTCGATCGTCGTCCACGGCATCAGCGTGACGCCGCTGATGAACTGGTACGAGCGCCTGGTTGAGCGCCGGGCCAGCCAGCGCGATCAGCCAGCGCCCGAGGAGGTTAGAGTGTAGGCGGCGCGGCCAGAGTTTGATCGACACGCCGTCCGATTGATCCTATGCCGAAGCTGTTTGCGAGCGAACCCAGCCTTTGCTATAGTTAGCTTTTCGGAGCAAAGCAGGAGATAGCGCTATGCGGCATTTTTTTAGCGGAGTGATGGGGCTGATTATGCTGATTGGGATGATTGGATGCGGACAGACGGCGGTCAGCCCAACGCCAGCCCCAACCTTTGGGCCAGTGTTGAGCCAGCCCCAGATCGCGGCGGCGGATGCAACCAGCGCCCCGATCCCGGTCCTGGCCCAGCCAAGCGTGGTCAGCGGGCAGATGCCCACCCCAACCGCCGCCGAGACGGCCGGCGATCAGAGCGAGCAGTACCGGCGCTGGATGAGCGAGGCCCGTGCGGCGCACCCCTACAGTGAGACCGTCGAGGTGATGTGGCAGGTGATGCAGTGCGAGTCAAGCGGGATCGCCACGATTCAAGGCCCCGGCGAGCTGACTGGCCTCTTTCAGTACCAGCCGAGCACCTGGAGCGGCGCCTGGAACCCCTATCGCGACCAGCCGATCACCGACGCCCGCACCCAGATTTTCGCCACGGCCAAGGCCTGGAGCGACGGCAACCAACAGTGGTGGAGCGTGTGTCTGCCCTGAGCCGGACTAGACCTGCAAAATCGTCTCGATGGTGGCGAACAGGGTCTCCAGGGTGAAGGGCTTGAACAAAAACGAACCGTAGGCCTGGGTCTGGTTCCGGCAGTCGACCGCGCTCATAAACACCAGCGGCGGCGTTTCGGCGCCCAGCTCGTGCTGCAGCAGCTCGGCCATCTTCAGCCCGTCCATAAACGGCATCATCACATCGCTGAGAATCAGCGATGGCTGATAGCTGCGCGCCAGCTCCAGGCCGCGGCGGCCATCGTAGGCCACCAGAACCGTGTAGCCCTCATCGCGCAGCGCATCAGCGATCATATCGGCGATTGAATCCTCATCATCAACAATCAGAATCTGCATATCGTTACTCACGTGCTGACTCCTTCCCCGAATCGATACGGCTTAATGCTGGTAGTCCCGTGAGTATGTGCGATACATTGGAAAATGGCTCACCAATAGTGATAGCTCCATCAAGAATATCCATCTGGCGCAGGGCTTGATCGTGGTTGCTGCCCCGCTGTTTGACCACCGTGATTGAGCGCTGAAGCCGTGAGTTAAGCTCCACATGGTGCATAAAAATAATAGTATCGGTGGCAAACCACTGATTGATGCTCTGCAAAGAAGCGTGTCCCACCATAAATGGCATCTCGCGGATCAGCAGCGTCGTGACCTTATGTTGGCCCAACATCGCAATAAGCGCAACAATAAAATCGTTGATTCGTTCTTTATACTGCGATGACTTTTCAAAATCATCAATAGTATCGATAACAATGCGGCGGACGTTGTGGTGAACCACCTTTTGACGAATCAGCCAGGCCACCTGATCGGGAATCAGCTCGACCGCTGAAAGGTGTAACACTTCGATGGGGTTAGCAAGATGTGGGCCTGGATCGCGGTCGATCTCGGCCCCGCGCTGGCGCAGCTGCGCCTCGCTTTCCTGAAACGAGACCATCAGGCTGACCTCATCGGGCCGGCCGGCCTGCAGAAAATGCAGCCCCAGCAAGGTTTTGCCGGTGCCGGCCCCGCCAGCAATCAGGGTTGTCGAGCCAGCAAACACCCCGCCGCTGAGCATAGCGTCCAGCTGCGGAATCCCCAGCGAAAGCCGCTCGGTTGAGACAAACGTCTTGGGCTGGAGCGGCAGCGACTCCTGGCGGGGATACACCGTAATGCCCTGGTCGCTAATGATCAGGCGGTGCAAGCCCTCCAGAAAGGCCTTGCCGCGCAGCTTAATCACCGAGAGATAGCGGGAGCGCTTGAGGCCATAGATGCTGTACGAAAGCTCCACAATCGCATCCGCCACCGCAAACTCCGGCTCGATATGGATATCGTCGTAGCGATACTCGCCGAGCAAAATCGTCGTCACCGCCAGCATGCTCAGCCGGCTGCTGAGGGTAAACATCAAGTTGCGGCCCTGCGGCCCCTGGGATTGAAACAGCTGCTTGAGGCCGAGGTAGCTATCAATAATCAGCATGTCGGCTTTGGCCGAGCGGGCCACATCCATAATAAAGTTCAGGGTGGCATCGATGCCTTGCTGCTGCACGCTGCTGTTAATGCTGATCAGATTAAAGTTTTGCCGAATCAACGATTCGTTGAAAAAGCTGAAATTGCGGGCATGCTGCAACATCCGAATATGCGACTCGGAGATATTGGTCAGATAGACGACGTTGCGCCCGGCCTGGGCGGCGGCAAAGCCAATCTGCAGCGCCAGCACGGTCTTACCAGCCCCTGGCGGGCCGATAATCAAGGAGGTGGCCTGGCTGGGCAGACCACCATTCATCACGAGATCGGCTCCCTGATCGCCAGTTGCAAAGGCGGGCGGCAGATCGGATGGCAGGTGAGCAGGGGTTTCTCCCTGTGGCATACAATACGCTCCTTAGTTGATGGCACTGATGTCACGAGGCCCGCTGATTGGCAGCACCAGCGTGAAGAGGCTTCCTGCCCCCTGGCCAGCCGACTCAGCACTAATTGTTCCGCCGTGCGCGTGCACAACTGCATGCACCGTGTACAAGCCCAGACCAGCGCCACTGATGCGGCTGTTGTTGGCTCGGGCAAAGCGCTCAAAGATGCGCTGCTGATCGGCCTTGGCAATCCCGATGCCATAATCGCGAAACTGAACCGTGATCTGGCTGTCGGAAGCGGTCAGCACCACCTCGATCGGGGTGGCTTCCGGGCTGTATTTCAGCGCGTTATCTAACACGTTGCGCACCACCCGCTCCATCCAGATCGGGTCGAGCTGGATCGCTGGGTTCGCCTGGGTTGTGAAGGTAATCCGTGGCTCGGAGAGCGAGTTATTCAGCGCCCCGACAATCGTGTCAATCAGGCTCTTGAAATCGGTTGGCTCAGGCGCCAGGGGCAGCTCGCCAGCGTGGAGCCGGGCCACATCGACCAGCAGTTCCAGATAATCGCCCATCCGATAGGTCTGCGCAATAATGCTGCGGAGGCGGCCAAGCTCGCGCTCGGAGCCGGACTCCTTGAGCGCGCGCCGCAGCAGCAGGTCGGCGCTGCCGCGAATAGTGGTCAGAGGATTCTTCAGGTCGTGGGCGATCGCCGCGATGGCCTCGTCCCGCTCCCGCTCCTGGCGCTTCCAGGCGCTAATATCCTGAAATACCGCCACCGCGCCAAGCAGCGAGCCATCGCTGTTGATCAGGGGTGACGTATTGGAAAGAATCGGGATCTCGCTGCCATCGGGTCGGCGCAGGCTCAGCTCTTCGTGGAGCACCGCCACGCCAGTGCGCAGCACGCGGGCAATCCCGCTATCCTCGGGCTTTCTGGTCGCGCCATCGCTGTGAAAAAGCCCAAACTGATCGTACTGGTCGACCGGGACCTTGAACAGCGGGTGGCCCCAGAGCTGCTCCGCCATCGCGTTGGCCAGCACGAGCTTGCCATCGGGGGCCAGGCCAACGACAACGCCTTCGGGCAGCGCATCAACAATATTCTGGAGCAGATGGGTATCGGTCAAGACCGTCTCGGCCGGCAGATGGTTGGGCATAATTCGGCCCACCCAGCCCTCCAGCAAGGCGTGGAGAATACACAGCGCGGTTGGGTCGGCCGGGAAGGCCGCCGAGCCAATCCGCACCTGATCGTTGTAGAGCCGCAGCAGGGTTGCGCCATCGCTGAGCGAAAAATGCAACATATGCGCCCAGATCGAGGTATCGGTGGACTCGGGGAGCTGGCCAGGTAAAATCGTCGCCGGGGTTTGCTCAAAATATCCGGCGCTCGTGGTCAGCTCATACACATCGGCGGTGGTCTGGACCCAGACTGCTACGCCACCGCCAGAGTGTTCCGCAACGATTCGGGCCAGAGCTGCCAGCGTGTCTGGAGGTGTGGCGACCAGCGCATAGCTCAGTGGTTGTAATAAATTGGCGGTGTGTACGCCAGCAGCTAGGGTCATGGGTCGTTCCTTATTCACTACACTCCAAATCATAAAGCTGGAGCGCGTCACAGCGAATAGTATACCAAGATATTATTCGGTATCTTCCGGTAGCGTGCGGATGGGTCGCTCCAGCGCCGCCTCATACTGCGTCGCCAGGGCGGTGTAGTCGAGCCGGGGCGCCCGGCCTTTCTGGCCAATCCACAGCTGCTCCGCCAATGATCCGGCCAGCAGCGGCAGGCCAGCGGCGCGGGCGGTCTCCATCACCGCCGCCAGATCTTTGGCCAGCAGCTCAGCGGCAAAGCCTTTGGCGTAGTCGCCGGTGAACACGGTGTTGGGCAGCCAGTGCTCGAGAATATAGTTGCTGGCGGTCGCTTTCAGCAGCACCTCGCGCACGATCTCGGCGGGAACGCCGTTGGCCACGCCCAGCGCCAGCGCCTCGAAGTTGGCCAGGGCAATAATGCTAATCGCCAGATTGTTGCACAGCTTCACAACTTCGCCCGATCCGGAGGCGCCAATATAGGTGATGCTGCTGCCCAGACATTGCAGCACCGGCTGACAGCGCTCGAAGATCGCCCGCTCACCGCCAACCATAATCGCCAGCTCGCCGGTGGTGGCCCGCGCCGGACCGCCGCTGACCGGGGCATCGAGGAGCGCAATCCCGCGCTCCGCCAGCGCCGCGCCAATCCGGCGGGTGGCAATCGGCGCAATCGTGCTCATATCGATGCAGACGCTCCCGGCGGCCAGGCTCTGGGCGGCGCCAGCCGGGCCAAGCAGCGCCTCATCAACCTGCGGCGCATCAGGGAGCATTGTGATCACAATATCGCTCCGTTCGCCCAGCAGCTTGGGCGATTCCACCAGCGTGGCCCCCTGGGCGGCCAGGGCCTCGGCCGCCTCGCGCCGCCGAAACACGCTCACCGTCAGAGGATAGCCGGCATCTAGCAAGTTTTTCGCCATCGGCGCGCCCATCGCCCCAAGCCCAATCAAACCTATTCGTGGCAGCATTACAAATCTCCGTAGTCACACCAGGTCGGCGCGCGACCGACCTGCAGATCGAGTTCGCGCCTTCCAGGCTACTCCGGCCAGCCGGGCTGGGTAGCCTCGACCTGAAGCGCATCGTTGAAGCGGTTGAACATGTTGAACAGGCTGGTCGCAGCGGTTAGCTCAACAATCTCGCCAGCATCAAAGTGCTGCTGCAGCTCGGCCCACAGCTCAGCGCTGACTCGTTTGGCGTCGCGGGTGACCTGTTCGGCATAGCGCAGGGCCACGCGCTCAGCAGGGGACCACTGGTCGGCGGCGGGGTTTTCCAGCAGATCGATCGATTCCTGGGACACGCCCAGGTTCCGCAGCAAGGCGGAGTGTGAGGCCAGTCAATAGCTGCAGCCGTTGACCTGCGATGTGCGCACAATCACCATCTCTTTGAGCGTGACGCTGAGCGTGCCGGTGTTGAGCACCGCGCCCATCAGCTGATTGGCCGCGACCATCATCTCGGGACGGAGGGCGAACGTGCGAAACATATTGGGAACATTGCCGCGTTTCTCGTAGAATTTAGCGAAGACCTCACGGGTTTCCGGCGCAACGTCCGCCGGGGTCAGGGGGTTGATTCGAGCCATCTGGAACCTCCTTGCGCTACAATATGCCTATCGTACCACGAATACCTGTGGCTCTATTCCACCCACCAGCCCGGTCTGGCCCGGACAATCTGGTATTCTATAGATATTTCACTTGCTTTTTGAGGAGATTCATTGGATGCCAATTCCCTTATTTACGGATCTTGCCGCCGCCCGCCGTGGCCCGCTCCAGCGCGTGGCCCTGGATGCAGTCGAAGTATCGCCAGCGGTTCAGCGCTCGCTTGAGGCGCTGTTCGGCCCCGGCACCACGCCAGCCAGCGCCGTGGACCAGATTATCGCCAGCGTGCGCAGCGAGGGCGATGCGGCGCTCCAGCGCTGGAGCGCCCAGATCGAGGGCGTGGCGCTGACGTCGTTCGAGGTGGAGCGCAACACAATCGAGGCTGCGTATGCCGCCCTCGACCCCGCGCTGATCGCTGCCCTGCGCACCGCCGCCGCCGAGATCGAGCGCTTTCACCGCAAGCAGACCCGCCAGAGCTGGGTCGACTGGACCGACGAGGGCGCGCTGGGCCAGATTGTGCTGCCGCTGGAGCGCGTCGGAGTGTATGCGCCCGGCGGCACCGCGCCGCTGCCATCATCGTTGCTGATGGCGGCGATCCCAGCCCGCGTGGCCGGCGTCCCCGAGATCATCGTCTGCTCGCCGCCGCAGCGCGACACCGGCGAGGTCTCACCGCTGGTGCTGGTCGCCGCCGACATCGCCGGGGTCAGCCGGGTGTTTCGGCTCGGTGGCGCCCAGGCGATCGCGGCGCTGGCCTATGGCACCGCTAGCGTGCCGCAGGTGGATAAAATTGTCGGCCCCGGCAACCTGTTCGTGGTGCTGGCCAAGCGGGCGGTCTATGGCACGGTCGATATCGAAGCCCTGCCCGGCCCAACCGAGACGCTGGTCATCGCCGATAAAAACGCCGACCCCGAGCTGGTCGCCGCCGACCTGCTGGCCCAGGCCGAGCACGACGTGATCGCCTCGGCGATTCTGCTGACCGACTCGCCCGAGCTGGCCCGCAGCGTGCAGGCCGCGATCGCCCAGCAGCTCGAGGAGCTGGAGCGCGCCCCAATCGCCGCCCAGGCGCTGGCCAACCACTCCGGGATTGTCCTGGTGCCGTCGCTCGACGTGGCCTTCGAGCTGAGCAACGAGTATGGCCCCGAGCATCTGTGTCTGCTGGTCGATAATCCCTGGCAGTATGTTGGCAAAGTCCGCAACGCTGGCGGCATTTTCCTCGGCGAGCGCTCGTTCGAGGTGCTGGGCGACTATGTGGCCGGGCCATCGCACATTATGCCAACTGGCGGCACCGCCCGCTATGCCTCGCCGGTCAATGTCGATGATTTTCGCAAAATTATTTCCCTGATTGGCCTGAACGAGCAGGCGCTCCAGCGGCTCGGCCCGGTTGCCCAGCGTCTGGCCGAAGCCGAGGGCTTGACCGGCCACGCCGCCGCAGTGCGCCGACGGCTGGAGAAATAGAGAGGCAGCTGGCTCTCGGTTGGGAATTTTTCTGCTACCATGAGGCGTAGGTAGGATGAACCTACCGTGTGTTTTTAAGGAGGAAGTCAATGGCAGTACGAACTGCAGAAGCCGAATGGAAAGGCTCACTACGCGACGGCGCAGGCACAATGAAGGTCGGCAGCGGCACCGTGGAGGGCGCCTATTCGTTCCCGTCACGCTTTGAAGAGGGTAAAGGCACCAATCCCGAAGAGTTGCTAGGCGCGGCTCACGCGGGCTGTTTCTCGATGGCCTTCGCGGCAGAGCTGGGCCGGGCCGGATTCAGCCCCACCAGCGTGCATACCGTTGCCAAAGTTCATATCGAGCGCGGCGATGCTGGCTTTGCGGTGACCAAAATCGAGCTTCAGACCAACGCCAGCGTGCCCGAGATCGACGAGGCCAAGTTTCAGGAGATCGCCACCAGCGCCAAGGTAAACTGCCCAATCTCCAAGGCCCTGGCAGCCATCTCGGATATCACCCTCGACGCCAAGCTCAATGGCTAGGATTTAGGCCAGCTTCCAAATCCGCAGGGGTGTCGTCCGCCCACTGACAGTCAGCGGCTCCAGCGCTTCGGCCTGGGGCCGCCCGTCCTCCAGCGCCGCCCACACCTCCTCGGAGATCAGCAGCTGCGAGGCGAACTGTTTGTTGAGCTGCTCGATCCTGGCGGCGACATTCACCACATCGCCGATCACGGTGTATTCCTTGCGCAGCGGCGAGCCAACGTTGCCGGTAATCGCCTCGCCAGCGTGCAGCCCGATACCGATTCTGGTCGGCGGAATCACCCCGGCCGCAATCATCTGCTCCACCTTCAGGACAATCGCCTGGGCGGCGGCCACCGCATTCTGGCAGTCGCGGCCGTCGGAGAGCGGGGCGCCAAACACGGCCATAAAGCCATCGCCGAGGAACTTGTTGATAATCCCGTGGTGCGCGTTGATGATCTCGATCATTGCCGCAAATAGGGCATTCAGATAGGCAATCACCACAATTGGGTCGGTGCGCTCGGAAAAGGTGGTGAAGTTGCGAATATCCAGAAACATCATACAGACGTGGCGCACTTCGCTGGTATCTTCGGTTTTCTGGTTGAGCAGCTTATCCACCACCAGCGGCGAAACATGCTGGCCAAACACGCTGACCACCCGGTTGCGATCTTCGACGGAGCGCAGCGAGCGCAAGACCCGATCGCGAATCAGCAGCGATACGATCCCGGTCCCGGCGCCCATCACGAACAGGATCGAGGCGATCTGGGTGTGCTCGGCCAGGTAGGTCGGGGTGAGGAGCGCTGGCTGGAGCATGCCGTAGCCAAGCCAGACGGCGGTGTACTCGGCTGCCGCGATAAAGCCCGTCCAGACACACAGCGTAAAGCTCAGGCGCAGCGTCGCGAGAATAATAAAGAGCGTGTAGAGCCAGACAATATTGGTCTGCAAGGCCAGCTTTGGCCCCTGATAGATCGCCAGAATCACCAGAATCGCCGTCGGCAGGCTGGTTTCAATCAAGGCGTTGGCAATCCGCGACATGAACGGCGGCTGGGCGCCCAGGCGCTGGAAATAGCCAAAGAGATAGCGGGCCACCAGCGCATAGACGATGGCGGCAACCTGAACCACCCCCAGCCAGAAGACCATCCCCTCGTCTTCGTACACCGCGATGGTCTGCTTATTAAAAAACAGCACCCCGATCAGATTACCAATCAGGGTGATTGCCAGAATCGCCGCCAGGATGAGCAGGCGTTGGCGTTCGACCAGCAGCATCTCGTTGGTCAGCTGGCGTTCAAAGGAGGTTTTCGGCGGGCCGGGGGGGAAAAGTTTTTTCAGCATCAGTGCATTCCTTGAGACGGCAGAACCTGAGCGTCATTATACTTGGATTGTTCGCGTGTGGACGCACAGTTCGGATTTTGTTCCAATGTGCTAACACTTTTGAGCAGCAAGGACTGTCTTTGGGCGGCAGCGTTGGCCAGCTAGCCGGTGGCTTCTAAACGCCAGCAGGCGGCGGCAGCGATCCACTCGCTGCCGCCGCCTGCGGATTGCGCCTGGATCGGCGTCTAGGCCAACGGGCTGGGCGTGTATTCGTCGCTATGCAGCGGCTGCAGAATGCGCAGCGCCGCCAGCGCCGCCAAATTGAATTGATATTCGTACAGTTTGAGCACAAGAAAATCTATATTGATTACATGCATGGATGAATAATATTATTTACGATCTGGTTGAATTAAACGTTCTTTTTCGATATATTTAATTATCTCTACAACGTCATTTTCGGAAATATAATCGATAAGACTATATTTTTTACCTATTCCATTTAACGATGTTCCTATAAATAATCCTTTATTTCTATCAAATATCCAAAATCTATCATGAAATCGATCAGATACTTCAATAGTAATTTTTGTTTTATTATTTAATTTACTTAATATACCAGCAAATTCATTATATAAATCTCTATTATAATCGTTTTTTGTTATAATAACTATAGAATTAATTTTACTTACAAAAATATTAAATATCTGATTTATAGTGTGAAGGTATTCATCTTTACTGTCACCTATTAATTTTTTTGGAAATATATAATTATCTATAATTATTATTTCTTCAAAAGGTAGAATATTTTGAATAGAATCTGTAATCATCTTTATTAGAGGCGCTCTATGTTCATCATTTACTGGTGGTAATACAGATTCTTGTAATCTCGTCATTGACATAATAGAAGTTATACCTTCATCCACTATAAGTTTTTGAATTCGTTGATAATTGATGACTGGAGCTATTGCTAATTCTAATCCAAGATTCTGGCGTAATAACTCATCTATTTTCGTGAGTTTATCAATATCATCAAGCAAATTTTCACTACTTTCATCGATTGGTTTGAGTATTACGTATTGTGAGTTATCCATTTAGTTCTCCTTGTAGTAATTAAAACCACTCAGCCGCTGCACAGCGCTCCGCCGCCACCTGCTGGGTACGGCTGACGCCTAGGCCAACGGGCTGGGCGTGTATTCGTCGCTATGCAGCGGCTGCAGAATGCGCAGCGCCGCCAGCGCCGCCTCGTGAACATACTGGTCCGCATCCAGCAACGCATTGGTGAGGCCGGCCAGCGTCTCGGTGGTGGCCGCCGCCAGACCCATCGCGCTGAGCGCCGTCGCGGCGGCCTCGCGGGCATACGGGTCGGGATCGCCGAGCACCGTCAGCAGGCTCTCGATAAGCGTTGGGGTGGCCATGGCGGCGCCGAGCTGCGTCAGCACCAGGCTGGCGGCGGAGCGCACAAAGCTATCATCGTGAAACAGCGCCGTCGTCAACAGCTCGCGGCTATTCACATCAATCAGCTGATCGCGGATCATGCCCAGCGCCCGGGCGGCGGCGTAGCGGGTGCCCAGATCGCGGTCGTACAGCGCCAGCTCAAAGAGCCGATCGCGCAGGTGTCCCGGCAGCAGCGCCTTGATCCGGCCCAGCTGGCGCGCCGCCGCCGAGCGCACGACCGAGGCCCGATCCTCGAGCGCGCTGCTGATCAGCTGCAGATCGGCCGGGGTGTAGTGGCCGGCGCGGCTCTGCAAGGTCTGAATCGCCTCGTAGCGAATTTGCCAGGGCATATCCTGCAAGGCCTGGCGCAGCTCAAGCAGCTCGCCCTGCTGCCGAAAAACCTCGATCTCATCGCGGACGGTATCGCGAAACCAGGCGCTATGCAGATCATCGAGCTGATGAATAAAGAACTCGATCACATCCAGCTTAAGCAGCACTTGCTCTAGCACCATGCGCAGGGCGGCGGAGTGCTCCAGCTCGCTCCACAGGAGCTGCTGGCTGTAGCGCAGCGTGCCCGCATTATGGATGAGAAATGTGGTTCCCGAGCTCTGGGTCAGCCGGCCGAGGGCCGTCACCGCCTGCAGAGGCTCGGTGGCGAAGGCTTCAAAAAACGGCTCGAATACGCGCGAAGCAAGGGAGTACAGCAGCCGATCGGTCCCAAAAAGGACCGCCTCCTGGCGCGGCTTACGAATAAAACGACGGGAACGACGCTGGATTTCGCTCCGCCACAGATCAACATCAAACATGCTCATCGAGCCCTCGTGCTATACGCTGTCTCTACACTATACCCTGACCCATATCACCATGGGGTTAGTCAAAAAGTCCTATTTTAGGCACCACTGCGCTGTGCGCCCATTCACGTACATCGGCAGCGGCATTTGGTTGCGCAGGCAGCGCTTAATCAACCAGCCGCTGCAGGCCAGCGACATCGAGCACCACCACATTCCCGCGCGAGAGCTCGACCAGGCCCTCGTCGGCCATCTGGCGCAGGGTCCGCCCGACAATCTCGCGCACGGTTCCGGCGTGGGCGGCCAGCTCCTGATGGGTCAGCGCGGCGGTGCCATCGGCGGCCTCGTGCAGCAGAATGCGCGCCAGGCGGGCGCGCACCGTGCGAAAGGCAAAATCCTCCAGCAGCACCGCCAGATCGCGCACCTGCGCCGCCAGATCGCGCAGCAGAAACAGCGCCAGATCGGGGTGCTGGCCCAGCAGATCGATCAGGGCCGAGGCGGGGAGGTGCAGGCAGCGGGTTGGGGCCATGGCGCGGGCGGTGGCGGGCGCCGGACCGGCATCGACCAGCGGCACAACGTTAAACAGCTCGCCCGGCCCGGCGATCGCCAGCACCTGCTCGCGGCCATCGGGCGCCGTTCGGGCCAGCCGCACCCGCCCCTCCAGAATCACAAACAGGCCGTGACGCGGATCATCCTCGAAGACAATATACTGTCCAGGCCGGTAGCTCTGGGCGTCCATCACCGCCGCCAGGTTGGCGATTGTCTCCGCGCTGAGGGTTTCGAATTGCGGAATAGCCCGCAGCAGTGCCGCATCAATACTCATAACAGGTGGCCTCGGTGCAGTGGAAAAAGCTTTGTTCACGCATCAGTGTAGCACTCTTTGGAATTTGTGATAAGATGTGCAAGCTACTTAAAATAACGATAAGGACGCTTATTATGACCCAACAAACTGTACTCATAACCGGTGGTGCTGGATTTCTCGGCATCAACCTGATTCGCTACCTCGACGCACGGGGCTTCGCGATTGTCTCCTATGATATTGATAACTTCACCTACGCCGACATGAAAGATCGCATCACGATCGTCAAGGACGATATTCGTGATGTGCCGGCGCTGGATCGGGCCATGCAGGGCGTTGATCTGGTGGTGCACTGTGCGGCGGCGCTGCCGCTGTACCCGGCCGAAGATATTTACTCGACCGACATCGATGGCACGCGCAATGTGCTCGATGTGGCCAAAAAACACGGCGTCAAGCGGGCGGTCCACGTCTCATCGACCGCCGTGTATGGAATTCCCGACCACCACCCGCTGGTGGAGAACGATCGCCTGGACGGCGTCGGCCCCTATGGCAAGGCCAAGGTGATGGCCGAGTACGTGGCGCTTGAGCATCGGGCCAAAGGCATGGTCGTGCCGATCATCCGCCCGAAATCGTTCATCGGCCCCGAGCGGCTGGGCGTGTTCGCGCTGCTGTACGACTGGGCGCTGGAGGGCCACAACTTCCCCATGATCGGCAACGGCAAAAACCGCTACCAGCTGCTGGATGTCGAAGACCTGTGCGAGGCGATCTATCTGACCCTGACGCTGCCGGTCGAGGTGGCCAACGACACCTTCAATATTGGGGCCAAAGAGTTCGCCACAATGAAGGAAGACTATCAGGCGGTGCTGGACTATGCCGGCCACGGCAAGAAAATCATCGGCTCGCCAGCCACCCCGACGATCTGGGCGCTGCGGGTGCTGGAGTTTCTGCGGGTCTCGCCGCTGTACAAGTGGGTCTACGAGACCGCCTCGAAGGATTCGTTTGTATCGATCGACAAGGCCCAGACTCAGCTTGGCTGGAAGCCCAAATTCTCCAACCAGGACGCGCTGATCCGCAACTTCAAGTGGTACATCGACAACCGCCACATCTTCGGCGCCCAGTCGGGCATCTCGCACCGCGTGCCGTGGAAGCAGGGCGCCATCGGCCTGCTCAAAAAAGTATTCTAAAATCCTGTCCCTGAATCCGCCCAAGCCCGCCGGGAATAGATTTCCCGGCGGGTTTCGGCTCTCCCCCCACAAGCTACCAGCTACCAGCTACTCGTCCCAGCAAATCGAGTACAATAGCCTGACCCCACGTGCAACGGTGCGCGTGGGTTTTTTGGAATGGTCAGGAGGCCTAGATGTTAATTGACTTGATTGGGGTGCCGCTGGATCTTGGGGCGGGACGGCGCGGTGTGGATATGGGGCCGAGCGCAATTCGCTACGCCGGTCTGTGTCGCGAGCTTGAGGCGCTTGGGCATACCGTGACCGATCGCGGCAATGTCGAAGTGATGATCGCCGAGATCAGCGCGGTTGGCGATCCCCACCTGCGCTATCTGGAGCAGATCTCGCATACCCTCGTGCAGCTGGCCAAGCGCGTCAACACAGCGCTGAGCGAGCAGAAGTTCCCGATTGTCCTGGGCGGCGACCACAGCCTGGCGCTCGGCTCGATCAGCGGCGCCGCCCACAACCGCGAGATTGGCGTGATCTGGATCGATGCCCACGGCGACTTCAACACCCCCGACACCTCGCCATCGGGCAATATTCACGGCATGCCGCTGGCGGCCCTGTGCGGGGTTGGCGATGAGCGGCTGGTGACTCTGGGCGGCGCCCGGCTGCCAAACTCTATGATCAAGCCCGACAACGTGGCCCTGGTCGCAGTCCGGCAGCTTGACGAGGGCGAGCGCCGCGCCCTGGCCGCCGCCGGAGTGCATGTGTTCGCCACCGAGTTCATCGATCGCTACGGCATGCACGAGACCATGTGCCGCGCGATTGAGGTCGCCAGCAAGGCCCGCGATGGCATGTATGTCAGCTTCGATCTGGACGTGATCGATCCGACGATTGCGCCCGGCGTCGGCACGCCGGTCTCCGGCGGCCTGACCTACCGCGAGGCCCATCTGGCGGTTGAGATGCTGGCCGAGTGTGGCAAGATGATTGGGCTGGATCTCGTCGAGGTCAACCCAATCCTCGACCACCGCAATCGCACCGGCGCCCTGGCGGTCGAGGTGGCCCTCTCGGCGCTGGGCAAGCGGGTCTGGGACCGCGCCGTGGTGGCGTGCCGGTAGCGCCTGGCGGCGGGAGGTGCACGCAGCCTGGGTTGGGTGATTCCCGCCCGCCGCGATGTTCCTCCCCGCTTTCGGCATTCCCTGCTACAATGTTTTGCATCATGTTAGGTCATTTCTGCGTATAGCAGCCGAGAAGAATCGAGACGAGACGTTTGGAAGGAGCAAATGATGCGAAGAATAGCCCTGATCTTTCTCGGCGCGCTGGTGCTGCTGGGACTGCTGCCGGCCCCTGGGCGCGCCGCCGGAGCGGTGGCCTGTGAGAGTACCGTCGATGGCATTATCAATCCAGCGATTGCCGACTACCTCACGCGGGCGGTGCGCGAGGCCGAAGCGCGCAACTGTGAAGTGCTGATTATCAAGCTCAACACCCCCGGCGGGCTGACCAGCTCGACCTGGGAGATTGGCGCCGCGCTGCTGAATGCCAAACTCCCCACCGTCGTCTATGTCTCGCCACAGGGCGCCAACGCTGGCTCGGCGGGCGTCTTCATCACCTACGCGGCCCACCTGGCGGCGATGGCGCCGAACACCAACATTGGGGCGGCCCACCCGGTGGCCGGCGGCGGCGAGGATATCGGCGACGATCTGCGGGATAAAATCACCAACGATGCGGTCGCCCGGATTACGACCTGGGCGCGGGCGCACGACCGCAATGTCGAGTGGGCCGAGCAGGCCGTCCGCAAAAGCGTATCGGTCGGCAGCGATGAGGCGCTGGAACTCAACGTCATCAATCTGATTGCGGTTGATGAGCGCGATCTCCTCAACCAGCTCGACGGGCGGGCGGTGGCGCTGGCCGATGGTCAGGAGCGGGTTTTGGCAACCGCCAGCCTCCCGATCGAGGCCATCGAAATGACCTGGCTGGAAAGCATCCTGCATCTGCTTGGCGACCCGACGATCGCCACCCTGCTGATCAGCCTGGGGACGCTGGGGATCTACTTCGAGGTGGCCAATCCGGGGCTGGGCGTCGGCGGGATTATCGGGATTATCGCGATTGGCCTGGGCCTGTATGGCCTGAGCGTGCTGCCGGTCAATATCGTCGGTCTGGCGCTGCTGCTGCTCGGCTTTATCCTGTTTGCGATCGACATCTTTGCGACCAACCACGGCGCCCTGACGATTGGCGGGATCGCCGCGTTTGTGATTGGGACGCTGCTGCTGATCGATAGCGATGCCGCGCCGGGGGTGGCGGTATCGAAGGGTGTGATCGCCGGAATTGCCCTATCGATGGGCGCGATTGTTACCCTGGTGACCAGCTTTATCGTCCGCACCCGCGGCCAGCGCGATGGGCTGGGCAATGCTGGGCTGGTTGGCTCGCTGGTCACCGTGCGCTCAACCATCGCCCCGCGCGGAACCGTCTGGACCCAGGGCGCCCTCTGGCAGGCGCGGGCGGACGAGCGGCTGGAGACCGGCGCCAAGGCCGAGGTGATCGCGGTCGATGGATTAACTCTTGTTGTGCGCCATCCGCATGTGGAAGGTGCGTCGAATCCGCCCGCTGTGGGCGATGGAGGTCTGTAATGGGTCCAGGAATTGCCTTAGCTGTCGCAGTCATCTTGCTGCTGTTTCTGATCTCGGCGATCAAAATCATTCCTGAATACGAGAAGGGCGTGATCTTTCGGCTGGGCCGATTGGTCGGCGCCCGCGGCCCAGGGCTATTTCTGGTCATCCCGATCCTGGAGCGCATGTTCCGCATCGACACCCGCGTGATCACGATGGACGTGCCGGCCCAGGAGGTGATCACCCGCGACAACGTGACCATTCGCGTGAATGCGGTGCTGTATTTCCGCGTGCTCGACCCCAACAAAGCGGTCGTCAACGTGATGGACTACATTCGGGCGACCATGCAGATCGCCCAGACCACGCTGCGCTCGGTGGTTGGCCAGGTTGAGCTGGACGAGATGCTGGCGCAGCGCGATCAGCTCAATCATCGCCTGCAGACCATCATCGACGAGCAGACCGAGCCCTGGGGCATCAAGGTCACGATTGTGGAGATCAAGGACGTGGAGCTGCCGCAGACGATGCAGCGGGCCATGGCCAAGCAGGCCGAGGCCGAGCGCGAAAAGCGGGCCAAAATCATTCACGCCGACGGCGAGTTTCAGGCCTCGAAGCGGCTGGCCGACGCCGCCGATATCATCGCACGCGAGCCTGTTACCCTGCAGCTGCGCTATCTGCAGACGCTGACGGAGATTGCGGTCGAGAAAAACTCAACCCTGATCTTCCCCTTCCCAATCGATCTGCTGCGGCCGTTTATCGATGCCAACTATAGCAATGTCAGCGTCCCCAACACCGCCGACAACACGCCGACCGATACCGACCGGCGCCCGCGCTTCGATCCCCTGACCGGGAAGCCGATGGAGTAAGCGCCTAGGAGCCTAAAACACGCCTGGGCGGTGGTTTTGAACCACCGCCCAGGCGTGTTTTAGGCGCTTGATCCAGGCTGCGCTAGAGCCACTGGGCCATCATCAGCGGCACGATCTCGCAAATTCCCCCTTGTGTACCCAGTCAACTATGCGATAATAGCCGCTAATCATCCAATTAGTGTGAGAGACTAGTACATGAGTGATTCTTCCAACTCCTCCAAGGATTCCAATCAGGCAGACAACAACACCGTCGGACGCGACCTCACTCAGAACACTATTCAGAACCACTACTACCATAATCCACCACCCTCGCCCCCAGAATCTGCCCCCGACACACATCCGTCAGAATCGATCCACCCACCCCAGGTGTGGATATCACCAGGCGAATCGCCCAGCCGTGAAGCATTGGCAACCGAGCTGCGTCTGCGCGGGATTTTCGTTGAGCGCGACTCCTTATTAAGCACAGACCACGTTGTTGAACAGCTTAATCAGGCCGATGGATGTGTTATCTACCTCACGCCAACGATGCTTAGTGGCCTTAACACCATAGCGGATGAACTAGACTGGGTTAAACAGAATTCCACCAAAGTTTGCTGGCTTATCCTAGAAAACCTTTCTCGTGAACGGCTTCATGATCATCCACTTGGCAAATATATCCCTTGGAAGCACGTTCAGATTATAGAAATTAGTCGTGACCCAGTTGAGCAACATACCATGATCATTCAATGTGCGACACGTATTGCCAACCATGTAACTACATTGCGCTATAAACACCACACCAAGGATTGGTTTGATTTGCTTCTTCATTCCTATCCTAGTCCTCCAGGGTCAGGGGCGCACTTGATTTTAGATTGGAGTGATTATTTTGGTATCCATGGTCAACCGCTGCAGCATCAGTATTGGGCGCACGCAGAACGTGCGCTCCACGATGTAAAAACAACCTTGAGCACGATAGGCATTACCCGTCTCAGTATTATTCCTAATGGAATTCACCTTACTGGTGCCGTTCTTTGTGGCGCGGTATTTTCAAATACTGTTCGATTTATTAGAGATTGTCGGGTTGCAAATATCTTTGAGAATAAGACAACCTGGTGGGATACAGGCGTAGTTGGTAAATGGACAGGCATTCGTGTGCATCCCATGTATGCGCCACACGATGAAGATAGCGATATTTCGCTTGAATGGGGGTTCTATCAACCGGTAAATACGATCAATAAACGAAATCAAAAGTTTCTCAATAGTTCATTTGCCCCTTCACTTAGCCAACGGCTTCAAATGCTGCCCGAAGAAGGTGATAAAGTGATTATCGAGTCGGAGCGCAATGCTATGGCGATTGCTGCTTTATTTCGCCAACTTGTTCAACAGCCAATTGATGGAACATTCCATCTGTTTGGGGCAATGCCCGCAGCATTGGCTGTGCTATTTGGACGACAACTCAATGCATGTCCGCCTGTTCAATGTTATGAGTTTGGCCAAGCAGACGACAACAAACAATCATACGTAGTTTGTGCATAAGCTTAGTACGAGAGGGAGACTCTATGCCCCAATCTGTCGTGGTCTATGTGGATATCAGCGGAATTCAAGGCTATATTTTTGGCAGCAACCGCTTGCGCGAAAATATCGGCGCCTCATATCTCGTCAAAGTGGCGTCTTCAATCCCCAATCTTGCTAAGAAACAGGCAGGCTGGATCAAACCAGACAACGGCTCGGTTATTTTCGCTGGTGGCGGGAAAGCCTGTCTGATCTTTCCGAGCCAGCAAGCTGCAAAAGACTGGACTCGGGCCTACACGCTGTGCGTTCTGCGTGATGCGCCTGGCTTGCGCTGTGCTGTCGGCCACTCCGAGCCTTTTGCGTATGCTGCGGCTGGGACGGATCTCACAAAATACATCAACGCGGCCCAAAAGGATGCCCGCCGGGTCGCCTCGATGTATGCGCCATTTGCCCCAACGCTTGGCCTTGGCGTGACGGTTCCCTGTCGCTCCACCGGACTCGTCGCCGTCGGTCAACGGCGCAAGATTGATGGCGTACCAGATGAGGAGGGGGCAAACGATTATCCGGTGTCTCGCGAAATTCAGGCCAAAACTCAGGCAGCCTCGCGTACAGAATCTGGCACTAATGATGCGGCAATGAAAGATTTGCTTTCCCTGCTGCCTGCGCTTGAAGAGGTAACAAAAAAGTACAGTATCGCCCGCGACTTTGATGATTTTGGCCGAAAAACGGGTGATTATAGCTATCTGGCCGTAGTTCACGCCGACGGCAATGGCATCGGTAATCTGTTTACGACATTGCATACAGCGAAATTGCCTGATTTAGACTACCAGAAAGCCTATGGTGCCTTATCTGAATTGGTGAATGTATTAGGCGCAAAAGCGATGGATGAGACCATAAAACATGCCGCATTCATCATGCCAAATGGTGCCTTCAAAGATATTGTCGAACACCTCAATCGCGATCCAGAAACCGATCAGCCGTTTTTTCCACTGCGTCCGCTGGTCTATGGCGGTGATGATATTACGTTCGTCTGCGATGCTCGTCTTGCCCTAACCCTCACCCCGTATTTGCTCGAACAGTTTGAGCTTCAAAGTGCCACGCTGTTAAGCGCTTTCAAATCCGCCTATTCGCTGCCCAATTTCCCCGACAAGCTCACCGCCTGCGCTGGGATTACGATCTTCAAAACCCATTATCCGTTTGCCCGCGCCTACGCTATGTGTGAAGAATTGTGTCAGTCGGCCAAACAATTCAGCCAACAGGTTGCCAACAAAACTGTTTCTGCCCTTGATTGGCAGGTGGCCCCCAGCGGACGGGTTGATGATCTGGAGGCGTTGCGCGAACACGAGTACCACATCTCGAAAACTGAATCGCTGACGCTGCGCCCGGTTCTGCTTGATAGCGACCAGACCTGGCGAACATGGAGCAATGTGCAAAAAGCCCTCGAGGGTTTTGGCAATGACTGGCGCGAGCGGCGGAATAAGCTGATCGCGTTCCAGGATGTGAATCGGCAGGGCGAACAGGCTACCAGGAACTGGCAAAAAAATCTCAATAATCCGCTTGTTCTGCAAAAATTTGGCGCAACCCGTGTGGATGATGGCGCAACCTGGGTGGATGATGACGCACCAATTCCAGATCAGCCCATCCGTCAAATCTCGCTGTATTTCGATGTAATTGAGCTACTGGAGCATTATCGGGCGCTTGAAGAGGCGCAGGAGCAGATCGGATGACAACGTATTATCTCAAACTCACCCTGGTGAGCGATGCAACGTTTGGGCGCGGCGATGGGATTGCCGGATTGGTCGATGTGGAAGTCGAACAGGATCAGTACGGTTTGCCCTATTTGCGCGGACGCACGCTCAAAGGTTTGTGGCGCGAAGAGTGCGAAAACCTGATTGCCGTGCATCCCCAGGGCGCAACCTGGAAAACCCAATGCGATGCCCTATTTGGGCAGGGTGGCAGTGATCTCGATTCCACTGGCCTGCTGCACGTTGGCGATGCCCGTTTGCCTGCTGCAGTACGGGATGCTGTGTGTGAGGCCCAACTGCCAGCCCACGAAATTTTGACAAGTTTGACCACCATTCGCCGCCAAACCGCGATTGAGCCGAATGGAATTGCCAAAGATCACAGTTTGCGTTCAATGCGGGCAGTGGTTCGCAAGACAACATTTATCAGCCCGATCACCACCCACCGACCCCTTAAACCCAACGAAGAAAGCGTATTGCTCGCTGGCTGCTATGCGCTACGGCGGGTTGGGACAGGGCGCAATCGTGGACGGGGCGAAGTTCAGTGTCGGCTTCACGATGCGGCGGGAGCTGCCTTAAGTGCGCATCTGCTCCAGGGATTTGTGGGAGGACAGGTATGAGCGCCCTTGTAGTTACCATTACCACGCAGCAACCACTGCTTGCCAGCGCCATCGAAGGCGATCCCAACAGCGGCGAAACGTTCCCCTACATTCCCGGAAGTGTGTTGCGCGGCGCCTTGATCGCCCGCTACAACCAGCCGATTAACTTGGCTGATGCGACCGTCAAGAGCTTATTTTTCAGCAACGATGTTCGTTTTTTACACGCCTATCCGCTGCTGGAACATAACCAACGAGCAATTCCACTCCCGCACCTCCTGACGGTGGATACGAGCAATGAATCTCTGGAATCAATAGCTGATACCGATCCAACTTCGCGGTCGGCCAAAGACAAAGGCTTACCTCCTGAATGGCTCGGGTGTAATGGAAATAGCGCCCACAAATTTCGCACCATGCGCCACTTGAACATCCACACGACCCGCAACCGCGCCAAAGGACGCAGCACCCGCGCCAGCGGAGCGGTCTATCGGTACGTTGCCATCGCGCCAGGCCAGACATTTCAAGCGGTTATTCTGGGCGATGCTACTGCACTTGGCGAACTTAAAACACTGCTCGGCCAGCAGCCAACCGTCTGGATGGGTGGCGCCCGCAGCGCCGGCTATGGCGAGGTTTTGCTTAGCACAGACGAGATTGTTAGTGATTGGCACGAAACAGCGGCGGCGCCAGCAGCCCAAACACCTATCGTCATGACCCTGCTCAGTGATGCGATTGTGCGCGATCACGATGGTCAATATGCCCGCTCACTCACTGGATCGATGTTTGGCCTGCCCAATGCAACCATTGATTGGCAACAGTCCAAAGTCAAATACACGGTTGTCGGCGGCTTCAACCGCAAATGGGGCCTGCCGCTGCCACAAACCCCCGCGCTAGCGGCGGGCAGCGTTCTGACGTGGGACAACGTGCAGCCCACTGAGCTGGCACTGCTGGCGGAACGTGGCATCGGTGAACGACGCAACGAAGGCTATGGTCGGGTTAGTTTTGATCCAACCTTGCAGAATTCTACCCGGACGGCAACCAAATTATTGCATCGAACCGCTCCTCCAGCAGACACAGTCGCTGCCAGCCCATTGTTTAACGATGAGGCCCAGGTAACGCTCGACCGTATCGGTACTGGCTTGATCCGCCAAAAACTTGAGCAGAGGTTAGTGGGATTTGTTGGGGAATACCAGATTAAAACCATCAGCCAAGCACGCAATAGCTTGTTCGGACGGGTTGAGCTGTGGGCGCGGCAGCTGTTGGAGCAGGTGCAACGCGCTCCTGAAAATGTTAAGGGCCAGATCGATAGCTTGGCCGAGATCGCCGCCAATGTGGCCCAAACGGCGCGCCAACAGCTCCGTGCCACACGCTTTACTAAGAAGGACGAAACCCTCGCAGTGCTACTTGGCAAAGACCTTGATACTGTGACCGCGATGTGGAGGAATGATGTTGCTGCGGTTAAGCTTGGCGACCAGACATTTATGGTAACGCCCGCCCTTGCGGCAGAATATCAAGCCCGCCTCATCATTGCGATTGTAACCATCGCCCGCAACAATCCTGCTGAGGAGCGAGGAAATCATGAATAAACCCGATCTGATCTATCAAAATCGTGAAACGCGCCTGATTCTGCGCCGCACGATTATTCACGGCACACTCGAACTGCAATCACCAACCTTGATCAGCAACGGCGATAGCGATTTACCAACCGATATGGCGCTGCTACGCGATGCCGCCGAAGGCAAAGCTTTGCTGCCCGGTAGCTCAATTGCGGGGGCATTGCGGGCATATTTGGCCCAATTTAACGATAGTATTGCACGAAAAACCTTTGTACATCAGTCCAATGAAGTGCAATACTATCTCACTAATCACGGTATTACACCGGGTGAAGCACACCTGTTTGGCGCCGAAATGACCAGCACGGACAGCGATGGCGACCAGAGTTCCATCATCATCAGCGATGCGATCAGCGACGACGTTCCGCTGATTGACGTGCGCCACGGTGTCAAGATTGATAGCAGCACCCGCACGGCCAGCGATGGCGCAAAATACGATCTTGAAATGCTGCGGCGGGGCACAACCTTCACGCTGCGCTTTGAGCTGATCGAAGAAGTGCCGTTCGATCCAAAAACGAAAGCACCCTTGTGCAAGGCTGAGCCAGCGCATTCCGAGGAGCTACGCCGTTTGCTCGCCCAAGCCTTGCTGGGCCTGGAAACAGGCGCAATCGCCCTGGGTATGCGCAAACAGCGTGGGCTGGGGCGGTGCCAAGTCACTGGTTGGCAGGTGTGGAATTTTAATATGGAAGAAGCCGCCGGGGCGCTGGCGTGGCTACAATTTGATGGCACCCAGGCGCATACATCCGGTTCATCGATTGTCACGTTACTTAATGTCAACGCAGAAGCTATCACCGCGGTGCAGAACGATTGCAGCATCACGACCACCTTTGGCCTCGATCAATCGTTGCTGATTCGTTCGGCCAGCGCTGGACGCTACACTCCTGATGACGTGTTTCTGGTCAGCACCGACATCCACGGCACCGCCGAGCCCGTCATCCCCGGCACAAGCTGGGCAGGCGTGATCCGCCATCGGGCTGAGAAGATTTGGCGCACCCTCAATCCAACCCATCCGGTGCAAAAATCTGTTGAAGTTGTTGATTCGCTGTTTGGGTTTGTAGATGAAACCAAGCACGAAGCCCAACGCAGCCGCATTCGGATCGGCGACAGCATTATCCAGAGCGCCAACACCGACTATGTGCAAACCCGGATCGCGATCGACCGCTTCACTGGCGGGCCATATCCAGGGGCGTTGCTGGTCGAACAGCCAGTCTGGGGAACAAACAGTACCGAAATCACCCTTCACCTGACACTCACACCGCCTTATGCGAAAGAATGTGATGCCAATAATCAACCTGTAATTAATAAAGCTGCATTTCATCAAGAAATTGGTCTGCTCCTGCTGGTGCTGAAAGATTTGTGGCTGGGCGATTTGGCGGTCGGCGGCGAGCAAAGTATTGGGCGCGGCACGTTGCGCGGCAAAGCACTTAATCTAGAAATTGGCAAAACAATGTTTAGCATAACCCAAAACGCTGATGACACATTGGCGATCAGCGATCCAGCGGGGTTACAGGCGTTTGTTGATGCCTTGACCGGAGTAAACAATGAGCACTGAGTTGAAGACTGAACACCTTGCGGGTACGCCTGATCTGAAAGCGTGGCTGATTGAGCATGCAGCCAAAAAATCGTATCAGTGGCTGCTGGCTCACGCGCTTGATGGCGTCATCTGGGGCACGTTTGAAAACGGAAACCTGACAACCTCGCACGAGACTGATTCGAGTTTGCCAGCGCTCAAATGGGACACCCTGCTGCAATGCCGTATCTTTGGGGAAACCGCCGAAACCATGCTGTGGTGTAACGATGATGGCTGGCACGCGACCACCATCACCGACCCGGCACATGCCGACGGCTACCTTGATGAAGATCAGATGCTCTGGGGCGATAAAGGTGAGGCAGCTGGCGACGGGTTCACCCGGCTCAGCGATGGCGCCCAAGGGCTTCGCCATGTCGTGCCCTTAGAGTTCGCGACGCTTGAATTTGGCAAAGACCCGGTACATCGTCCGGTGCGGCTAAAAGTCCGCCATATCCTCGGCTTCGATGAGCAAACTGGCGGGGCCTACATCAAAGCCAGCCGCCTGGTGAAACTCTACAGCGTCAGCAAAAAAGGAGCGCAATCATGAGCAAGCTACCCCAACATGTGGAGAATATACCGCAGGATCGTATTGCTGTCGCACCGTACAACTTTGTGCCGCTGCCGGAAAAGGCCGTTCCCGCTCTACCGGTTGATGCCGAGCAGCGGATTACCGCCGACTGTGTTGAAGCCGAGTTTCTAGTGCGCCACGACCAGTATTTCGCCGATCGGCACACGGGCACGATTACCTGCACCTTGACGACCGAAACACCGCTATATGTGCGCTGCGGGCTGAGCGCTGCCGATTTTGGCGCAATGCTGGAGCTAGAGGCGAAGAAGGATAAAACATCCGAAGAAGAGCAAAAGCTCAGAGCGTATAAAAACAATCCCGACTTCTTTGCGCCACCTGAGCAGCGCGCCGTCATTCCGGGCAGCAGCTTGCGTGGCCTGTTTCGGAGCATGATCGAGATCGTCAGCCACAGCAAAATAGATCTGGTGACGAACAAGAATCTGTTTTATCGCAGTGTGGATGATACAAGACTTGGTAATTCGTATCGTGAGCGTGTCAATGAAAAAACTATTCAGGCTGGATTCCTGAATATTGATGATGATCAAGCAACAATTCAACAGTGTGACTGGTACTCAATTAGTCGTAATATTTTGGATAATGCCCAGATCAGGTATCGTGATAACAATAAAATGGCATTGTGGAACCGGCAATACCAACCTATTTACATCAAATTACACGGGGACATCATCACTGAATGTTCTCTTGAACCCAAAGATAACTTTCAAGAGGGGATTTTTGTTATCACCGGATTTATGCCGATAAATCGCGACCAAAGCGAAAAAGAAGCTAAAGATGAGTTTGTATTTATCCCCAACAGTCGTACTGATATCTACACCATCCCCGCCGATATGCTAGATCGGTTTCATGATGATGATCAACTGACGCAATGGCAACGGCAAGCATTTCCCCGTAATCAGCCTGCTAATGGTAATCGTAAGCGTGACGGTTGGTTATTACCACATTTACAACCAGTCTTTTTTATCACTGATGATATTGGCGAAGTCGAATTTTTTGGTCGCGCCCAGATGTTTCGCTTGCCCTATGCCCAAAGTCCGTTCGATCTTATCCCTGAACACCTGCGCACAGGAGGCAAGGGTATGCCGTGGGTTGATATGGCCGAAGCAATGTTTGGCTTTGTGCGCCAGAAGAAGCTAGCTAGTGATCATGTACAAGTCTACGCCGGGCGATTGCGCTTTAGTCATGCCCATCTTGAGGATGCGGATATATCGGCTGACAAACTCTGGCTAATTCCTCCTCAAATGCCACCACTTAAACCAAATATTTTAGGATCACCCAAACCGACAACCATTCAGCATTATTTAGTGCAAGATCAGGCATTATTTAAGGATCAATCACGTTCAACAAATCACGGCGATATTATCCAGAACTATAGTGATGGCGTTCCCAATACTATTATTCGTGGTCATAAACAGTATTGGCATCATGGTATGCGTAAGGTCGACGATTTGCGTTACCAACCACATCCTTCTAAAAAAGTGAATGAAACACAATTTACCGCTATGCGTCCAGTCCAGTCAGGTGTGGCATTTACCTTCACGATTAGTTTTGAAAATCTCAGTGATGCCGAGCTTGGGGCATTGTTGTGGACATTACGGATTGCTGATGATGAACGTTACCGTCTCAAACTTGGTATGGGCAAGCCGTTTGGCATGGGTGCGATCAAAATCGACCACACCATCCAGCTAACAAATCGAGTCAAGCGCTATCAAGAGTTATTTGATACAACGACTTGGATATCAGCAGCCAGCGCAATCACGCCAGAGCAGATTCAAACATGCGTTGAATCATTCAGCAAAAATGTCCTCGATCACAGCGGTGAGCGTGACAATGGCTATACAGCCATATCAGAAATCCCCCGAATTCAGCATTTTTTGGCGCTGCTCGAATGGCATGATCGATTTCCTGATCAAGAGGTATTTAATGGTCGAGATCGACAAATAGATAGCGTTTCCTGGGTTGAGGTTGTACGTTATCTGGAAATTGAGCGGCACACAAGCAAATGGAGTGTTGGTGATAAGGCGAACGAGTATATCCGCCGACCAGTCCTGCCGACACCATTGGGTGTTTTGAAGCGCGAGACCCCTAATGTTGAACAGGCTGACAATTATCAACTTAAGGCTGACGAACTACGAGGAACGATTACGTTTGCAATTAAGAACAAAGGCACAATGAGCATAAAACTCGATACTCAGGGCGAAATAACGTGTCCTATTCCAGCAGAGCTGGCGCAAGAGGTAACGAGAAACAAGCGGGTTATAGTTCGTTGCTTAGACAATGAGACGTATGAAGTCCTGAAAATTCTGTAATGCTTCTGGCGCCACCCCACCCTAAAACCCACCAGCGCCTGACCTGTTTGACAGGTCAGGCGCTGGTGGTTTGCTGAGGTTGAATTCCGGTCATCCTCTGGGTATCTGCCTCCGCTAGAGCCACTGGGTCATCAGCAGCGGCACGATCTCGGCCGTGACCGCGCCGTCCTCGATATCCAGAAACGCCACGGTTGGCTCGCTGCCGAAGCGCGGCTGGGTGGCCGAGCCGGGGTTGACGAACAGCACCCCGCGATACTCCTCGACCAGCGCGATATGGCTGTGGCCGCAGATCGCCACCTGCGGCAGCGGGCTGGGCAGCTCGCGCAGAAACTGCGGCGGCTTGCCCCCGATATGCTGGACAAAGATCTGGACACCGCCGACCGTAACCTGGGCGGTCAGGGGATAGATATCGAGCGTCGTGTTCCAGTCGATATTGCCGCTCACCACCGTCACCGGCGCGATCAGCTCCAGCCGGGCGATAATCGGCGGCGTGGCCCGCCCGATATCGCCGGCGTGGATAATCTGGGTGGCCCCGACGAATAGGCGCTCAACCCGCTCGTCGAAGGTCCCGTGGGTATCGGAGATCACACAAACCCGCTGCATTGGCACCTCTAGAGCTGCTCCAGCTGCTGCTTGATCGTGGCCAGGAACCGGTCGGCGGCGGCGCCGTCGATCAGCCGATGGTCAAACGTCAGGCTCAGGTAGCACATTGGCCGAATGGCGATCGCATCCATGCCGCTCTGGGTCACGACCACGGCGCGTTTTTGCATTGCGCCAATCCCCAGAATCGCGGCCTGGGGCTGGTTGATGATTGGCATTGCAAACAGCGAGCCGCCAACGCCGTGGTTGGTGATCGTGAACGTGCCCCCGCTGACCTCATCGGCCGTCAGGCGGCGCACCCGCGCCCGCTCCGCCAGATCGTTGACCGTGCGAGCCAGCCCAAGCAGGCTCTTGTCATCGGCATCGCGAATCACCGGCACGATCAGGCCATCGGGGATCGCCACCGCCATACCGACATTGATCGCGCTGTGCATCAGCACGCCCTCATCGGTGAAGCTTGCGTTGACGATCGGCACGGCCCGCAGCGCCGCGACGGTCGCCTGGACGAAATAGGGCGTGACGGTCAGCTTAACGCCCTGGCGCTCAAAATCGGCTTTGTGCTGCTGGCGGTGGGCCAGCAGCGCGCTCAGATCGGCCTCCATCACGGTGGTGACGTGGGGCGCAACCCGCTTGGAGCGCACCATATGCTCGGCAATCGAGCGGCGCATTGTGTTGAGCGGCACCACCTCGTCACCGGCAGCCAGGGGCGGGGC
>DAOTUS010000061.1:0-4488 GCA_034437415.1 Herpetosiphonaceae bacterium | reverse complement strand
TCTCCAGCAGTTTTTGAAGGTTGCGCATCAGGCGGTTTGTTTTATGCACGACCACGGCTTTGATTCGTCCGGCCCGCACATCGGCGAGCAGGGTGCGCAGGGCGGGTCGTTGGGTCGTTTTGCCGCTAATGCCATCGTCGGTGTAGACGTGGTAGACCTGCCAGCCGCGCCGTTCACACTCGGCCCGGCACTCCCGCTCCTGTGCTTCTAAGCTAAAGTCTGACTGATCATCGGTGCTAATGCGGCTGTAAATAGCTGCCTGCATAGAATCTCCTTATGATGTCGGTGGTGACGATTCTACTGCGGGTTGGGACTGGGTGGCAACTCGCACGATGATGGGAACGGCCCAGTCTCGTAACGCTGCCAACAGCGTTGCCGCCTGCTCGTTGGTGACCAGGGGTGGTTGATGGATAGCTGGAGTATCACCAGAATCAGCAATGCGCCCGACGGTGTCTTGCTTCATTTCACAACCTCCAGCTGGAGCCGCCAGCACACCTGCGTCAGCGCGGCCTCACCGTACAGCGTGCGCCAGACCGTGTGGAAGGCTTCTAGGAAAATCATTACCAATACCCTCGTACGTCGAGCCGTGGCTCACGAACGCACCGCGTGATCATGATCTTGCCATCAAGTCCATACGTGTAATCGGTTTGATACCAGGTCGTGGCAACTATATGGAGGAGTATCGTTTTCTTATACCCCTGGCCGGGGGGTATCTGGTGGGCATCATTTAGGTGGGCCGTAATGGCCGGCCCGCTCGTGGCACCGGCGCCGCAGAGCTTGCAGCGCCAGACATCGAAAGAGGTCTGTTCTTTCGGTTGCTTGGTCTTATTCTTTCGTCTGCTCATATCGTCCTACCTTCTATAGATTGCTGTTAGGCGCGGGCAGTGCCCAGACACTGCCCGCGCTCGTCGGCCAGAGTATTCATTGTGGTATACTCTGAGAACTCTGGTTTATGTCGGCGCAAACGGTTGCTGTCTAGTGGGTGCTAGGCAGTAGCCGTTTTGCTTTGTGCGGTGATCAGTGCGGTGTAGGTCTCGGCGTTGGCGGCCTCAATCCAGGCCTGCACCTCGGGGTCGTTCTGGGCGGCCTGCTCGGCCAAGCGCTCTTCTTCGGCTTCGCGCAGGGCTTCGAGCTCGCGGTGCTTTTTGATGGCGGCGATCATGTCGGTCGGGTTAGTGAACTCACCCTGGATGTGGGTGATGGGCTTCGGTGTGCTGCTCATTGGGCTGGTGCTCCTTATGATTGCGCTCGTGGCGGAGATCGTCGCGCAGGCGGTGTTGGTTGCGGCCTGCGCGGAGGGCTTCGGCGATAATGTCCGGGTCGTCGGTGCGCTGGGTGATGATGTGTAGGCAGTCCAGGGTGTCGTTGACCAGCGCCAGCCGATTCTCAGTTGTTTCGATACGTTGGCTCAGGGCGCTCCGGGCCACGCTTGCCTCCTCGGTCGATAATGTCCTGGGTGTAGGGAGAAAACGGGGCAATGCTGCGCTCGGCGCGTCCGGCGTTGCGGCTGCGCTGCTTGAGGATATCCATCCGCCCGCGCAGCCAGTAGGCCAGGATGATGAAGGCGCCCGAGCCGCCCGCTAGCAGCAGGAAGGCGACGGCGAAGAAGATGTACTCTGGGCTGACCAGCCAGCAGAAGATGGCAAACCAGAAGGCCAGCGTTAGGGTGCCGATGCTGTAGCTGGCGGGCGGGCTGAGCCGCCAGGGGCGGTCCCAGAGTCCGATGTGTTCGACGATCAGCATCAGGCTGCAACCGATGATGCACAGGAGTAGTTCAATCATGTGGTGGTGGTCTCCTCTTCGATGGCGGGAACATCAACCCAGCCGGCCAGCTGATTGAGCAGGCGCTCCTTCAGTTTCCACTCCTCGACCTGGTAGATCTCGTCGCCTTCGTCAATCAGCCAGCTATTACCCTGGTCAATACTTTCGATATAGCGAATGCCGATACACATCGCGGTATCGGGGGTGATCAGATTGGCCTCGATGCAATCCTGGGTGGAAAGAAATTCATAGGTGATGGGCAGGCCATCGTGGAGGAATGGGCCAAGCTCCAATTTGAGCATCATTTTGAGGTGCTCAACCGCCGCTGAGATGCGCTCAATGCGGGCCTGCTCCTTCGTGTGTTGGTCGCGGCGCTGCGCTTCGGCGCGGCTGCGAATAATTGCTAATGCGTCGTCGGTATAGATCATCAGGTACTCCTTTATCGGCGTATGTGGCGATGGCGTCGATGCCGTCGGGCGCATCGCTGGTTATGGCGCTACGGGCCTGTATCGTCAGATATGGCGCTGCTCCAGCTAGACCTCGTCGCCAATGAACGAGTCCAGCACGAACTGGCGTGATTGTGCCCGCTCCGCATCGGTCAGGGCAGTGCAGCGCATCCGGGTGCGGTGGATCTGGGTCCACCACTGAAGATTGATGACGGCCGGCACATGGCGGCGGTTGGCGCGTAACCAGGCCACGATGGTCGCCTCATCGAGCGACCGCAGCGCCGCCACCCAGGCGGGGTCGTAGGCGCTGGGATCAGGCTGCACGGCGCTCCTCCTGCTGGTAGTTGTGCTGGGCCTGGGCCCGCAGGCGGCGGCCGCAGCACATCGGGGTGATGCAGGGGCTGTAGCCGCAGCCTGGGCAGGGCGGTTTGGCCTCGGCGGCGGCTTTCCACTCGGCCTGGTGCTTGGCAATGTAGCGCTCGATGTTGCGGTTGATGGCGGCGCCCTCGGTCTCGATGCCGTGGGCGGTGTAGTTGTGGTTGGGCCACTCAGCAAGCAGGATCCGCTCGTTGCAGGTGTGGCAGGTGCGCGTCTGGGGCCGGGTGCCCGCCACGCTGCCTCCGACCTTGATGGTGAGGCCCCGCGCCAGCAGCACCTTGCGCACGGTTTTTGCCGAACGCCGCAGGCTGCTGGCGATCGCATCAATGGTTTCGCCGGCTTGGTACCGCGCAGCCATCTGCGCGGCCTCGGGGTGTTGGGCCAGCTCGGCATTGCCGCGCGATGTCTTTCCGCCTGGGCGCAGGGTGATTCGTTCGCCGAGCAGGATGTGGCGGATGCGGTTGGTGTGGACCTGGATATCTTTGGCCAGCGCCACAATCCCCTCGCCCTGCTGGTACCGCGCAACAATCTGCGCCGGGTCGAGGCCTGTGGCTTGGTGCTTGCTCCGGGCGCCGCGGATCGTGACGCCCGCATCGGTTAGGGCTGCGCGGACGGTCGGGTGCGACCTGCCAACCACCTGGCCAATCGCCTCGATGCTGTACTGCTCTTCGACGTAGAGCCGGATGATGTCGCGGCGCTCGTGTGCGGTGGTGGTCATCGCGCACCTGCCTTGGCGATGGCCGCCTGGTGGGCGATCCAGAGCGTGCCGCAATGGTCACTATGATCGATGTGGTATTCCGCCACATCATCCCCGGCCTCGATGGGTTGATTGTTTTTATTGACAGGGTATTCAGGCTCGTCGCACCACGGGCAATAGCCCATGGTGGTGGCCGCCTGGTTCTCCTCCATCAGTTCATGAAGAAGGGACCTCATCGTGGTGGTCATCGTTTTGCCATCCGTTCGATGCGAGACCCCCGACGCATTGAGGCAATCTCGTCTTCAACGTAGACCATCGCTGTAATAAAGCCGTCCAGCCAGCCCTTGTCTCGCTCCGTGTAGGTGGCATAGTCCTCGGCTTTGGTTTCGTCTCGTCGGCGCTCTCTATGGCCTTTTGCATACTCTGCAATGGCTTCCACCAGGTCGATGGCGGGAACGCTGGGCGGCGGTGGCTCCTCAAGCAGAACCGTGATCACGCATTGGGCATCATTGGCTTTGACGTCAGTTCCGGTATGGATGTTGATGATTTTGCGGCCTGGGTTCGCCGCGAAATCGGCTTGAAGCGCTTCGGCTGCCTCATCGGTCGCTTTGGCTAGGTTGCCGGCCTCGTTGGAGCCGGAGTATATTTTGATAATCCACATTGGGTGCTCCTCTGGTTTTTCGATGAACAGAATCACAGATACGACGATGTGTCGTATGCTGTGATCAGATGAAAAACAGGTTCGGCCTGTCAGGCCCAAAATCCTCCACGGCGCACACTCTAAACTGAGGTGTTCCACCTTGCGTGTGCATGCCCGTCGGGCGCTCGTTCATGCGGGCCGATGGCGCGGGCTGGGTATCGTGGAGGTCTGACTATTCAGTTGTTCAGGTGCTTCGCGCTATCGCCCCCGATGGGTTGCAGACGGTTCTGCCGTCCTTCGATAGTCTGGCCGGTGATGCTTCCGGCTCACGCGCTGCTGGCTCTGTTCTCTGTCGGCAACGGTGACACAATGGTTCGCGTTTGAATGCGCGTGGGCCAGCCTCGCGGCGCTGGCGGGCCGTCCCGACTTAGGCGGCCTGCTGGCTGGCTAAGTCGCGGAATCGCTGGTAGATGGGTTGGAATGCGAGGGAGACGCCGTGGCGGGTGCGCCGCTCGGCGATGTATTCCTGGGTCAGGGTCTCCAGCTGGTCGCTGGTGAGGGCGGCC
>DAOTUS010000060.1:0-12921 GCA_034437415.1 Herpetosiphonaceae bacterium | reverse complement strand
GGCCAGCCAGCAGCCGGGTCACCGCCGCCTCCGGCAGGGTCAGAATCGGCGCCGGCGTGCTGGCGCCCTCGGGCAGACGCAGCAGCGTGTCGCCCTCGATCGCCGCCACGGGCGCCTGGGCCAGATACAGCGTGCCCGTCTGCGGCCCAAAGCCCAGCGCGGTCGCCTCGCGAGCCAGCGGGATCGCCGGCAGCGTGCGGCGGGTCAGCAGATCAAACACCACCAGGGTGTTCGACATTCGCAGCGCCGTCGCGCTGGTCGGCAGCAGCAGCGCCCGCACAACCAGCGTGCGGCCATCGGGCGACAGCGCCAGCAGCGGCGTGATCCGGGTATCCTCCGCCAGATCCAGCGCCGCCGTCTCGCGGTTGCTCAGATCGTCGGGCGGGATAATCTCGATGCTGGCTCGTCCGCTGATCACCGTATCGAACAGCGCGTAGATCGTGCGCCGATCCGGGGCGGAGAATACCGCCATTGTGCCGCTGGGCAGCGCCGTGCGATCCTCAGTCGCCCCGGTTGTGGCGCTCAGGGCCAGCAGCTCGCGGCTGCCAGCCACATACACGGTTGTGCCGCCGGGCGAGAAAAACGGCGCATCGCGGCCATTCCAGTCGCTCAGGGTGGTCTCCACTCGCATCGAGCGCCCGGTCTGGGCGTTGAGCGCCAGCAGGGTCGGGTAGGTCGCCTGGCTGCCGTCGGGGACGCGCCGCCGCATCAGCGCCGCGACCGTGCCGCCGTCGGGCGCGACCAGCAGCGTCGGCGGGCCACCCCTGGTCGGCTCGGCGATTCCGCGCAGGGTGGTGCGCCAGATCTCGGCCCCGCTGGCGGCGTCGTGGGCGCTCAGGTGCTGCGGGTGGGCCACAAACAGCAGCGTGCCATCGGGCGAGAGCGCCAGGTCGCGCCCGCCGACGATGGTGTAGATCAGCTGGCCGTCATCGGCGTTGCGGGCCTCGATCTGGGCGCTGGCGGGCGTGACGGTGGCGAGGTAGAGGCGCTCGGCGCTTGGCCGCAGCGGTGGGGCGGGCTGGACAGTTGGGGGCAGCGCGACGATCGCGGTCGGCGGATCCGGGGGCGCATCCAGGCTGCCCGCCCAGACCAGAGTGACCAGAAATCCCGCCGCCAGCAGCACCACGGCGCCGATCAGCCGCCGCGCCCAGCGGCCGCCTGCGCTGGCCGGGCCGCCAACGCGGGTGCGGGCCTGGCGCTCGAACTGGTTATCCCCCGCCATCGCGACATCCTTTCTTCAGCAACTCGTGCCAGGATTGTAACTCAGTTTTTAAGCGCCGCAGAAGAAGGCTTCGACCGGCTCAGCCAGCGATCTTACGGCACATACACCAGCGTGGCCGGCTCGGCCTCGTCAAGCAGCGTGCCAATTGGGATAACGGTCGAGCTGGCGCGGTCGTCCAGTGGGTAGAATGGCAGGCGCTGCTGCCCATCAGCCGTCCCCAGCGTAACGATCTCGCCAGCGCTGGTCACGTCGATCGCGCTCACAACGTGGCCCAGATCGGTTTTTGCCACCAGCCTGGGGTTGGCTCCAGCCGTAAACACCAGCGCATACGCCGTCGGATCGGTGACCCACATCACCAGATAGCCGCCCTCGCGGACAAATCTGAGCTGGGCTGTGATCGCGTTCGTCCCAGCCTCCAGCACTGTCTCGACGCCGCTGTTCGGGCTGTACAGCACCAGCTCGTAGCCGCTGGCGGCCGCTGGTGCCTCACGCAGGTAGGCCAGTCTGGCAAACGGGCCAACCGTATCGAGCGCAAACGTCTGCACATTCGGCGCAATCAGCACATCCTGGCCGGTCTGTAGATTGAGCAGATGCAGGCCATCGCCGCCGGACTCGGTGTAGGCCACGACCCCGGCGCTGGAGTTGGGCTGAATAGCGCCGCCGTTGCCCAGAGAGACAAGCGCCTCGGGCTGTGGCTGCGGTGCGGCGGGGTCGCTGGGCCGGAAAGCGCTGCGCCAGAGCGTGTGGGTCGCGCTGCGGTAGGTCTCGAAGATAATCTCGTCGTCCCAGCTCAGCAGCCGCACCTCACTCAGCAAAAACTCGGGGATGGTGACGGCAGACTGCTCCAGCAGCGTCCAGCTCGCCCCGCTATCCAGGTCGGCCAGCCGAATCTGGTCGTTGTCGCTACCGTCGGTGTGGGTTTTGAAGGCCACCGTCGCCCCGGTCGAGGACAGGATCATCGGCAGCTCGACGGCGGCAATCGGCACGTCCAGGGTGGTGAGTTTATCGCTGAGCGGCTCCAGAATACCGGCTCGGCCATCGGCCAGCGCAACTACGAGCAGCGGCGCTGCTGGCTCGCGCTCGATCACGCCCGTAACCGTGTATGTCTGATCCTGCGCAAATTCAAATTCGATTGGCCTGCCGCTGCGCTCCCAGGTGCGCAGGTGATTCGCATTGAGAATCCAGGCCACCAATCCTGTTTTTGGCTCAGGCGTGAGCGTGGGCGCCGCGGTTGGCACGATTTCGGCGGTGGCCTGCGGCGCCTCTGGTGGCGTGGCGGCCTCGGGTGGCGCTGGCGCCTGGCTCACCAGCAGGCGGGCCACATGCTCGGTTGGCAGATCGAGCAGGCTGGTGGCGCTGCCGTCGGCCAGACTGACCTGCAGCAGCCGATCATCCCAGTCGGTGGGATTCGGCGTGCCGAAGTTGGCCACGCCGTACAGGGCCGCCCCAGACCGATCAAATGCCAGCGTCGGCCCTTGGAGCCAGCGCCCCTCGGTGATCGCGGGGTCGCGCAGGGTTGCCAGGCGCTGGCCGGTGGTCGGGTCGACCACGTACAGCTTCGGGTCAGTGTAGGATTCATCAAAGACCTGCACCACCGCCCGATCGCCGCTGGGGGATAGCAGCATGGTTCCGCTCAGGCCCGAGCGCAGATCCTGAATCCCCAGCCTGGTGCTGCTCAGATTGAGGTTGAGCGTCGCCGTGTCATAGGTCAGCAGCTCGCTGGCGCCGTTCAGCAGATAGATTTTTTTGCCATCGGGGGTCAGCGCGGCGTCGCGAATGCCGGTGGCGATGGTATAGATCTTCGGCTCGACCTGATTATTCCTAATCTTGAGCACCTGTTCGTGGGTGATGTAGTACAGCGTGGTCGCATCGGGCGCGGCGATCAGCTGGCCCGGCCCGACATTGGCTGGCAGATCGATCCGGCCGCGCCCCTCGGCTGTCTTCGCATCAAACAGCTCGATCCAGCGGGCCGCTCCCGCCATTTTCTGAACATACAGGGTCTTGCTGTCGGCCGATACGGTCAGGGCTGGCCACTCAGCAGTGCCGTTTGGGCTGATGTTGTTCGCTGGCTGCGACCACAGCTCCTGGCCAGTGGCGGCATCCAGCGCAAGAATCCTAAACCGCTCGACGATGTACAGTATTTTGCCATCGGGTGCAACCGCGCCATCAATCCAGTAGATACCAGCTTCGTTGGGGAAGGCCGTATCGACAGGTCGCTCCAGCGTCCAGACAGCTTGCTGGGTGACGGGATCGAAGGCCCGGATCCGTCCGCCGCTGGCGGTCATCGCGCCATCCACCACCGCGCCAACCGTGCTGAGCAGATACAGCCGCTCGCCAGACTGGGCGGGCTGATCGGGCTGGGCGGTCTGGGCGGGGACGTTGATCCTGCCCACCACAATCACCGCCAGCAGCGCCAGCACCGCGACCAGCGCCGTGGCCCCCACCAGCCGCCGGCCCCAGCCTGCGGCCTGCTGGGGCCGCACCCGCCGTGGGCGGCCCTGTGGCACCGCAACCCGGCTCAGCTCGCTCTGGAGGCGGGCGCGGGCCTTGCGCTCAAAATCATCATATTGATTGTTCATTATGTGCCTCACGAAAATTATTTGGGCGAATTTAACTGCGCGTGTTTCCCGATCCCCGATCCCAAATTCCTAACCCCTAGAATGCGCCCTCGAGCAGCGGGTCGCCCTCCAGGATCGTGCGCAGTGTGGCTAGGCCCAGGCGGACCCGCGACTGCGCGGTTTTAGCGCCGCAGCCAAGCACGCCCCCGATCTCGACAAACGACAGCTCATCGAGAAAGCGCAGCGCCACCGCCTCGCGCTGCTTGGGCGAGAGCCGCAGCAGCGCCGCGTGGAGCGAGCCGGTGATCGCGTGCTGCTCCGCGATCTGGCTCGGCGATGGGCCGCTGGCCAGCAGCGATCCGAGCAGCGGCACCAGCCGCCAGCGCCGCCGCCGCGCCCAGTCGCGGCAGCGGCTCACGGTGATCGTGTGAAGCCAGGTGGGCCAGGCTGAGCGGGCGGCGTCGAAGCGGCGAATGTTTTGCAGCGCATAGTGGAGCGTGTCCTGCATCACCTCTTCGGCATCCGCCGGGCTGCCAATCAGCGCCAGCGCCAGCCGAAAGACCCGCGCCCGGCCCGCGTCGTAGAGCTGGCTGAGCGCCCGCTCGTCGCCGGCCTGCGCCCGCCGAATAAGTTCATCCATGTGAGTTGTTCCTTGTATGGCTTATGAGTTACCCGGTTATACGCAGGTCGTTGGTGAATCACTCACCTGAGGGGCTGCAGAGCAGCGTGTGGGGATAGGCTGTGGATTAGCGCGGTATACGTGGGGAGAAACGGTGGATATTCAGTTGATGGGACATTGATAGATGGAATGCGATCAACCCAGTAACCCTGGTAGCTCCCCTCTCCACCGCAGTGGAGAGGGGAGGCGTGAAACGCCGGGGTGAGGGCTAAATCCCGGCAAACAGATCGTGCTCGGGCTTGCCGTTGGGCGTGGGGACCACCCGCGTGAAGCTCTCGCTGGTGGTGAAGGGGCGGCGCAGGAAGCGGGGCAGCTGCAGGATCACGCCCATGCTGCCGAGCTGGCTCTGGTGCGCCTGCCAGGCCCGATCTTTCTGGGCCAGAAAGTCCCTGCATTTGACCGTGGCGGTGACTGGGGTGGCCTCGGCCACCACGCGCACAAAATCGACGTCGGCGTTCTCGCCAGCTTTTTCGGGATCCTTGCCCAGCAGCCGCATCACCCGCAGCCCAACCTTGAGCATGCCCGTGTGAAACGTCGAGTAGTACAGCTTGCGCGGCTGCCAGATCGGCAGGCCCGCCGCCAGTTGGTCGGGGCAGTAGTTGGGGTTGCCGGCGCCGTCGAAGGCGGCCATTGCGGCAAAATGCACCGCAATGTGGTCCGGGTGCCCATAGCCGCCATACGGCCCAAACGTGACGATTACCTGGGGCTGGACGACCCGAATCAGCGCGGTGATTTTGGCGGCGACCGCGGCGACCGGCGCGCCGTACAGCGCCTGCGGGTGCTGATTGGCGGGCGAGTCGGGCATGCCTGAGTCGCGGTAGCCCAGAAAGTGGTACGAGGTCAGCTCCAGCGCCTCGGCCGCCCGGCCAAGCTCCACCGAGCGCAGCGCCGCCACGTCGGCGTAGCCCTTCAGCAGCTCGGGCGCCACCCCGCCAACCTCGCCGCGGGTCGCGCAGGCGTAGTGGACATCGACGCCAGCGCTGGTGTAGCGGGCGATTGTCCCGGCGCTGCCAAAGCTCTCGTCGTCGGGGTGGGCGTAGATCACCAGCAGGCGCCGCGTGGAGGGCGTGGTTGTGCGCCAGTGCGAATCAATCTCGAACGCGCTCAGGTCGGTGCGATAGTCTTGCATACATAACTCTTTTGGCTAGAATCAAACACAGCCTTAATTGTACCCCAGAATGGCGCTTAGCCGCCCTCGCTTTCCCGGCCAGGCCGCAACATTTGGCCCCGATTGGCGTAGATACATGGATTAAATCGCGCATCGCACCCGTGGTTGCAACCCGGCTGCTGATTCAGCTGGGCCTGATCGAGCGGATTGGCCTGCCCGGCGACCGCCGCGACTACTTCCACATTCGGCCCAACATCTGGATCGAGGTGGTGATGCGCGATATCGATGGATTTTTTGAACAAGATCTGCCCGCTCTGCTGGAGCGCTGGCACACCTATAAAAAAGGAGCAGCTGATGATGTTAGCAGCAATCACGAGCACAACGGCGAGCGCTGAGACAACGACGCCCGCCATCCGCACCGCCAGCTTGACCAAAACCTATGGCAAGCAGCGCGGGATCAGCGACCTCAACCTGGAGGTTCGCACCGGCGAGGTGTTTGGGTTTCTCGGGCCAAACGGCGCCGGCAAAACCACCACGATTCGCACCCTGCTGGACTTTATCCGCCCGAGCAGCGGCAGCGCCCAGGTGCTGGGCCTGGACTCGCACCGCGACAGCCTCAAAATCCGCCAGCAGGTCGCGTATCTGCCTGGCGAGCTGATGCTGTACGAGAAGATGACCGGGCGCGAGCTGCTCACCTACTTCGCCAACCTGCGCGGCGGGGTGGACTGGACCTTCACCAATCGCCTGGCCGAGCGGCTGGGGCTGGATCTGAAGCGGCCGATTCGGATGCTGTCGAAGGGCAATAAGCAAAAGGTTGGCCTGGTCCAGGCCTTTATGAGCAAGCCGAAGCTGCTCATTCTGGACGAGCCAACCAGCGGCCTTGACCCGCTGGTGCAGCAGGAGTTCAACCAGATGGTGCTCGATGTCAAAGCCGACGGCCGCACCATTTTCCTCTCCTCGCACCTGATGGACGAGGTTGAGACGATCTGCGATCGGGTTGGGATTATTCGCGCTGGTGAGCTGCTGGTCGTCGACGATGTGCGCTCGCTGAAGGGCAAGGCGCTGCGAACTCTGGATCTGTACTTCGCCCACGCGGTGCCCGCCGAGGCCTTCAGCAGCATCGCCAACGTCCGCGATGTGAACGTGGTTGATGGGCGCGTCCATTGTGTGATCACCGGCTCGATCGATGCGCTGATCAAGGTCGCCGCGCAGTTCGAGCTGGTCAACATTGTCAGCCACGAGGCCGATCTGGAAGAAATTTTCATGACCTACTACAAAGGCGAGGCCAACCATGCTGAGTAATGTATTTAGCAAAACCGTCTACGAGCGCCAGCGCTCTTTCATGTGGTGGGCCCTGGGCGTGGCGGCGATGATTATTGTCATGATTCTGTTCTACCCGACCATTCGCGACAACGACGATATGCTCAAGCTGCTGGAGGGCATGCCCAAGGAGATGCTGGCCCTGGCTGGGATTACCGATGCGGCCGCGATGATGACCCCGGCCGGCTATCTGCAGGGGCGGCTCTTCTCGCTGCTGCTGCCGCTGCTGCTGCTGGTGTTCGCCATCGGCATCGGCACTCGGGCGATCGCCGGCGAGGAGGAGGCGCGCACCATCGACATGCTGCTGTCGCACCCGGTGCGGCGCTCGCAGGTGGTGCTGCAGTCGTTCGGGGCCATGCTGGCCCTAATCGCTGGGCTGGGGGTTGTGATCGTGCTGGCGCTATTTGTTGGTGCGTTCAGCGTCGATATGACGATTGGGCTGGATAAGCTGGTCGCCGGGACGGTCAGCAGCAGCCTGCTGGCGCTGTTTTTCGGCACGCTGGCGCTGGCCCTGGGCGCGGCGACGGGCAAACGCGGCCTGAGCATGGGCCTGACCAGCACAATCGCAATTGTTGGCTATCTGGTTAGCTCGCTGGCCGAGGCGGTGGACTGGCTGAAGCCGGCCCAGAAGCTCTCGCCGTTCTACTACGCCAACAGCAGCAGCCCGCTGACCAACGGCCTGGATCTGGGGCATAGCCTCGTGTTTGTTGTGGCGATCGCGCTGCTGGTCGCGGTCGCGGTGGTTACGTTTGAGCGGCGCGATGTGGCGGTGTAGCCAGCCCTCAACGCTTGCACCCTAGGGGTGCGTCAAGCGTCCGGTGACGATCAGCAGGGCATGGGGCTTCGACAGGCTCAGCCAACGATCATCAACCCATGGCTAACGAACTACTAGCGGTACGCAGCGTCATGGGTATTATTGGAACAAAAGTACTATTTTTAACCCTATACGTCGCCCGATTTTCGCATATAATGAGCAGGCTCCATAGTGTTCAGTTCGCATTGACGGCCGCCGAATTTCGATCTCGTTGTAGCCCAGAGGAACACCTATGCACAAATTTCGCCGGATGATGAGCTTCACCACGCTCCTGACCATCATTATGCTGATGCTGGCCGCCTGCGGTGGCGCGGCAACCCCAGCCACCACCGCCCCAGCCGCCAGCGCCCCGACCGCCACCGTGGCTGTTGCGGCCGCCGAGGACCTCACCGCCGAGCCGGAAGAGGCCACCGCCGTGCCGGAAGAAGTCCCAGCAGATGCCACCGAGGAGCCCAGAGGCGATACGCCGGACATCGGAGCCTCGGGCGAGGGCAGCTTCGACACCACCGGCATCTATGTTGCCGACCTGGGCTTTCGCCCCGACTACGACGGCTTTAGCTTCCCCAACTACGGCGGCGAGCCAGATATCGTCAACCTGATGGCCAATGATGTCTGGCGCATGTTTGGCGATCAGGCCTGCGCCTACATCGACGCGGGCAACTGTACGCTCACCCCCGCTGGCGACCAGTGGATGGAGTCGATCAACGAGGCCATGGGCGGCGGCCACTGCGAAGGCATGGCGGTGCTCAGCACGCTGTTCTACACCAAAAAGCTCAATGTGACCGATTTTGGCGTAAACAGCACCGCCGAGTTCCAGATCGAGGGCAACGAGCTGCTCCAGCGCGAGATCGCCTACTGGTTTACCACCCAGGCCACCCAGCCGGCCCGCTTCGGGATTGTTGAGCAAACCCCCAGCGGTGTGGTCAACACGCTGCTGAACGCCTTTGCCGCCGGCCCCGAGGGCAGCGAGACCTACGCGGTTGGCTTCTACAAGCGCGACCGCAGCGGCGGCCACGCGGTCACCCCGTACGCGGTTGAAGATCGTGGCGGCGGTATCTACTGGATCCTGATCTACGACAACAACTATCCCGGTGCGGCCCGCGCCATCGAGGTTGATACCAACACCGATACCTGGCTCTACTCCGGCTCCACCAACCCGGCCGAGCCCGCCGACGACTACGAGGGCGATGCCAGCACCTTCACCCTGGAGCTGGCCGCGATCGAGCCACGCCTGGGCGTGCAGGACTGCCCGTTCTGCGACGGCAGCGGCGTTGGCGGCGGCACCGGCGGCGAAAAGGGCACCCAAATCGCCCAGACCGAGGTCATTACCTACAACCAGGTGATCCTGGAGGGCAACGGCGACCTGCTGATCACCGACCTTGAGGGCCGCAGCTTTGGCTTCAAGGAGGGCGTGTTCGTCAACGAGATCCCCGGCGCGAAATCCAACACCAACAAATTTGGGGTCGATGTCTGGAATGTTGATAACGAGCCGATCTACTACCTGCCGACCGATATCGACTTCACGATCGAGATCGACGGCACCCGCCTGACCGAGCCAAGCACCTCAACCGTCACCTTCATCGGGCCGGGCTATGTGCTGGAGGTCAGCGATATCTACCTCGAGCCAGGCCAGGTTGACGTGCTCGACATCGCCCCCGACGGCAGCCTGCTGTCGTACCGCACCACCAGCGCCGAAACCCCGGTGATGCTGGTCGGGATCGAGACCGACGCGGCCGACTATCTGTTCGAGATTCAGGGCTACGAGATGGCCGAGGGTGAGGCGCTGAATCTGTCGCTGAACACCACCGAGGGCTGGCTGAGCCTGGACAGCATCGATAACACCTCTGCCGCGCTGTACAGCCTGTACATGGTCAAGTACGACGACGAGAGCGAGCAGATCTTTGGCACCGACGAGATTGCCCTGGAGCCAGATGATGTGGTGTATGTCGACTATCTCCTGTGGCCCGGCAACGGCGAGCCGATGGCGCTGGATGTCGATTACGGCGGCGATGGCAGCGTCGATGAGACGCTCCAGATCGACGATGTGACCGATGAGCTGGTCGAGGAAGAGGGCGAGAACTAGGCTTTCTACCAACCTTCTATCCGACCGTTGCTGTTCTAAAAAGCCGCCTGCCGAAATATTTCGGCAGGCGGCTTTTTCTTATGGGTTTTGCTAGATATCTGCTACACATCTGCTACGTTTTGAGCATTGACCACTGCTATAGTACGAGCAGAAACCATCCGGAAGAGCCAGAGGATGGAATCCATTCGTTTCTATTGTGATGTGAGAGGTACACCTGGATGAAGAAGTTTATGGCGGTGTTCGTTGCCCTCGTTGTGGTGCTTCAGTCAGCACCATTCGCTCGATCAGAATCATCGGTTAGCGTTGTGGATGAGAGCAGAATCACTGGAACCTACTCCGGCCAACAGTTCACCCTGCAAAGAACCTTTGATCCGGTTACTCAGGATCTGAATAAGCAGTGGTTTGATCAAGCAATCCGGTTACGTATCAAACGGTACGTGATGCCGAGCAACAGGCCTATTTTGCCCAGTACGGTCGGTTTGATCAGGAATTAGCAACGTTGCTTGAAGCGAAACAGCCAACCGACGGCATTGCGATTGCGATTTGGCTCCAGGAGTCAGCGGCTACCGATATCAGCGCAACGATTCATGACCTCGATAGCATCATGGGCGTCGAACATGATTTTACGATCAGTCAAGCGCCACCGTTGCTGCAAGCGTCGCTCTCCAAAGCCGAATTGATGAAAATCCAGTTTCATCCGGCGATTGATCGCATCTACCTCAATCATACATTTTCAGCCCCTGATTCACTTCAAAACTCCATCGAACCAGCAACACCAACGCTACTCAGTGCATTACCCACCGAGTATATTCCGCCGATTTGGGCAAAAGGGTTTCGCGGCCAGGGGCAGAAGATTGGGATTGTTGACGTTGCCATGGTCCTGACAAAGCCCTCCCTTGTAATTGCAGGATATGAACCAGCGTGCAGTGGTCCTGGGGGGTTAAACCACGCAACCTTTGTAGCAGAAATCGCTGCTGGGAATTCGGCATCAAGTGGCGTTGCCCCACAAGCCTCTATTCTTTCTGCCTGTGCGCTTGCTGAAGGCAATCTTCAAACATCACTAGACTGGATTTTCGATCAAGGCGGCAATGTTGCAAGCATTAGTCTCACAGTCGAAGGAAGTAGTCAATTGAGTTTAGCCGACCGGGTTGTTGATTATGTTGCACGTAATCGCAACAGATTTGTTGTCGTTGCAACAGGGAATGCAGGTGGTTTTGTTGGCTCACCCGCCAAAGCCTATAATGTTATTTCGGTCGGTGGGTTTCTAGACAACAACAGCATGACCTGGAATGATCATCAGGTATGGATCAATTCCGCCTTCAAAAATCCAGCTAGCAATGCAAACGATCGCGAAAAACCCGAAGTTGTAGCGGTGAGTGAAATAATTCTAAGTTGGCCATTTCCACCATTCGGAACAAGCTACGCTGCGCCGCAAGTCGCAGGTTTAGCAGCGTTGCTGATTAACGTCAAGAATGACCTGATTACCTGGCCCGAAGTAACCAAAGCCATTATTATGGCAGCAGCAGTCCATAATCTCGAAGAGAGTACCTTTATTTCACCCCTGCGTACCACGGATCTGCGGGATGGTGCGGGTGGTCTGGTTGGGATTCTTGCCCATGATGTTGCCCGCAATCGTGGCACGCCAGGAAACTGGTTTCCCTGCACCTATTCGTGCTGGTGGGGCATTGAAGCCAATAACGATCAAGTTCCTGTTGGTGGAACGACAGGTGGCAGAATCTTGGCCAAGGCTGGTCAACGTGTCCGAGTTGTTGCGAGCTGGTGGGTCAATGCAACACCTTCGTATCATTATGAATTGGAAACGGACTTTGATCTTCAAATCAAGAAACCGGATAATACATTTATGACCGGGTCGAGCAGCACCGATAACAACTATGAAATGGTCGATTTTATCGCACCAGTAACCGGCCTCTATCGCATTGAGGTCAAAAAGTATGCTGCAAACGAAAATCTCAATAAGGTGGGCATTGCAGCCCTTGTTTACGATCAACGTCCCTATTTAGAAAATAAAACCTTTGTTCCACATATTAGAAAATAATGAGGAGAGTACTTATGCATACACGGTATCGTTGGCTCAGTATCGTGATCATGCTGATTACGCTCAGTGGCTGTAGTCAGTACGTGGATGGAACGGTGCTTCCAACTATCTCAATACTTGAACGTGATGATCAAGCAGCTATTGGAGCGGGTGATGACTATTTCAACGACAAAGAACCCGCATTGATGCTTGTTTCATCGATACAAGAACAGAATGAATTACTTAAATTTATTCTGAAGAAGGATAAAGAAATAATTCAGGGTATGCGCCCTGAATACTTTATCCTGATTGCGGTATTTGATGGCGAACGCTTTAACAGTGGCTATTATGTGAGCATTACCAAAGCCATCAAACAACCTGGACATCTGTATATCTATGCCCAGTTCGTTAAGCCGAAACCGCAACAATTGCTGGAACTCAGCGGCCCCCGATCGGCCTTCTCGATTGTCAGTGTTGAGCGCAGTGCCTTCGCGGCCAACGAGCGGCTCACGGTGCACCTGCTGGATGACGCGACGAAGCAGGAGGTGCTGGCGCAGGAGTACACGGTCCAGTAGGATACTACGGCCTCCCCAGCCTAAAACAAACGCCGGGGCGCTCCGCTGAACTGCGGAGCGCCCCGGCGTTTTGGTATTCCTACTTCAGCAGGTCGGCCGGGGCAAACCCGCCGGGCAGCAGCTCGCGGGCGCTGGTGTGCTGCTGGTCGCCGCCGAGATTGGCCAGCAGGATCGGCAGGTCGGGCGCCAGCTCGAAGATAAACTGGCGGCACATGCCACACGGCGAGACCGGCGCGGCGGTTCCGGCGACAACCGCCAGGGCCACCACATCGCGGACGCCCGCGCTCCAGGCCGCCGCAAAGGCCGCCCGCTCGGCGCACAGCGTCACCGGATACGCGGCGTTCTCGATGTTACAGCCGTGGAAAATCCGTCCGTCGGCGCTCAGCAGGGCTGCTCCCACGCTGAAGTGTGAATAGGGTGCGTAGGCCCGCTCCCGCGCTGTCAGCGCTGCGGCTACCAGAGCCGCGTAGTCAACCTTGATCATTGGCTAGCTCACCTGTGATTACCGCGGGCTCGGTCTCAGTGTG
>DAOTUS010000059.1:0-19982 GCA_034437415.1 Herpetosiphonaceae bacterium | reverse complement strand
GCCCCACCCCTCGCCCCGCTGGAGCCGCCTGACACATCCCTCGTAGCCCCACGTGCCCGTTGACGTTCCACGTCGGCGGGCGCTGTGCTATACTTGCGCTCAAACCTTCTCCTCTCTCTTCTCTCACACCAACGGCCCTGCTTCGGCGGGCCGTTGGTGTTTTAGTGCCCCCTGCTGGAGCATCGCCAGATGGCGCGATAGCCGCCGGTAGGCAGCACCAGAACTGACGATGGCCGCGCCCACCGCCAGAAACGACGATACCAGCTGGCAGCACCATTTCCAGCGATACGGGCCTGTAGCGCCATATCTGACGATAGTGTCCAGCAGCGCCAGAATCAGCGATGCGCCCGACGGCTTCGACGACACCGCCAGATCCGCCGATGGTGGCCGCACTCGCTCGTTTCGATGGTGCTGCAGCAGCGCTCGTTTCGGCGATGCTCGATGGTCAATGTGGACTAATGTGGGATATGTGGGATAAAATACCCCCATCTTCTTTATTGAGCGAGTGACATGTCATCGTTGTATCGCGCCTTTGCCTGCACCTGCGGCTGGACCTACGGCAGCACCGATGGTGCCCAGCTGCACACCGGGTCGGCCATTCTGACCCGCGATAGCATCGTGCGCTGCCCGAGCTGTGGCGCCGAGCGGCGCTGGTTTGCGGCCCGGCCTGCGAAGGCGGCCCGTAAGCGGCGCAAGCACCAGGTGGATGCTGCTGCTTGACATAGCACATTCGTTCTGCTACGATTCTGGTAATTGAGAAATTGCTGTCTGGCTCCTGGCTTGTAGCTTCGGCTCGCCGCCCCAGATGTTTGCGTGGTTGAGCAGCCCGCACTGATTGTTCCTTTGGAATGATCCGTGCGGGCTTTTGTTTTTAGGATTTTTGGATGACTGATGATCGATTTTGAACAACCGTTTGTGCTCGGCATCTTCTGGGCCTCGATTGGCCTGATTCTGCTGGCGCTGCTGGGGGCCGTGGTCATCCTCGGCTGGCGCCGCCTGGCCCACTACGACCACGCGCTGGAGCTGCAGAACCGCGAGATTGCCACCAGCGCCAGCAAGATCGCCGTGCTTGAGGAGCGTGCCCGCCTGATCGACGCCCAGCGCGAGACGGAGCAGGCGCTAAGCGTCCAGCGCGAGGCGAACGCGGAGGACCGTGGCGCTAACTCGCGGTTTCGGGCGCAGGGTGTGGCGGCCGTTGCGATGGCGCTGGAGAACTGGCTCCGGGTGGCCCTGGCGACACTGGAGCAGCACAACATTCCAATCGTCCCTCCGCCGCCCTGGTTTGGGAAGCACCGCCGCGAGCACGATGCCTACCCCGTGATCGGCCAGGCCCAGGAGGATCGCCTCCAAAGCCAGATCAACGAGTTTATTCAATCGGTCGGCGGTCAGCTGGACTGGGAGTTGTCGCCAAAGGAGCCAGTATGACCGCAATCACCGAAAGCGCCACCAAAAGCGCGGCCCAGAAACGGCTAGGCCGCCTGTTTCGCCATTTCCAGATGGCGCTGAGCTGGCACTGCAACGTGCAGATCCAGGTGCCGCCAGCGCTGTGGGAGATCTGTGGTCAGGGCTGGCCCTATGCGCTGGTCAAATCGACCCGCGGCGCCAAGGATCCCGACTTCCCCGGCGTGACATGGGACGTGTGGATGTTCGAGCTTGGGATCAAATGGGCGCGGTCGAGCGTCAACCCGAATGTGTTTGTCAATGTGGGGAGTCTGGCCCAGCAGGCCAAGGCCAACGCCAGCGACAACCCGGCGACGGGGCTGTAGCCCTAGCGGATGTGTTCGCTACCTGAGAACGAAACCACCACCACCACCCGGCCCGCAGGGCCGCTAAAGTCTGGACGACCCGATGAACGACGCTCATATTCCACACAATTCAACACCTAAAAAAAGGCGTCCCCAGAAATGGGAGAAAGCGTTCATCACCGCGTTGGTCACGTCTGGCGTGGTCTCGCACGCATGTAGCGAAGCGAAGATCGACCGCTCGACCGCCTACAAGAATCGGGACGCCCACGAGGACTTTGCCCAGGCGTGGGTCGAGGCGCTCGACGTGGCGGCCGACACGATGGAGCTGGAGGCGCGGCGGCGGGCGGTTGTTGGTACTGAAGAGCCGATCTTTGGTAAGGGTGCAGGCGTGGGCGCTGGCACGGTAGAAGTAGGCCGGATTACCAAATACTCAGACACCCTGCTGATGTTTCTTTTGAAAGCTGCCAGGCCGGAAAAATTCCGCGAGCGCCATGAAATCGTCGGCAAAGACGGCCAGCCGCTGTTCAAGGTCTATCTGGCTAGTAGTGAGTTCAACCCTGATGATGCCTAACGCACCCTACACCGCTGAGCAGCGACCCTATGCAGCCCGTGGCGGCGCCGCCGCGATGTGGCGGTGCCGTGATCGCGAGGTCCTCATCGAAGGCCCAGCTGGCACGGGCAAGACCCGTGGTGTGCTGGAAAAGACTCATTTCGTTCTGCAAAAATACCCTGGCGCCCGTGCCCTGGCCGTGCGCAAGACCCGCGCCAGTATGACGCACTCAGTCCTGGTCACCTACGAAGAGAAGGTACTCCCGGCCAATAGCCCAATCAAGGCCGGAGCCAGCCGGGCCCAGCGCCAGAGCTACCGCTACCCGAATGGCAGCGAGCTGGTGATCGGCGGGATGGACAACGCCGACCGCATCATGTCAACCGAGTTCGATATCGTGCTGGGCTTCGAGTGGACCGAGGCGCTGGAAGATGATCACGAGAAGCTCACCACCCGCCTCCGCAACGATGTGATGCCCTACCAGCAGCTGATTACCGACTGCAACCCCAGCTTTCCCAAACACTGGTTGAATCAGCGGGCGCTGGCCAACAGGATGACCCGGATCTTCAGTCGGCACGAGGACAATCCGAGCGTGACGCCCGAGTACCTGGAGACGTTGGACGCGCTGACCGGCGCCCGCAAGCTCCGGCTGCGGAATGGCGTCTGGGCAGCCCAGGACGGCCTGGTGTATCCCGAGTTCGATCACGCGGTCCATCTGGTGCCGCGCTATCCTCTTCCCGCCGACCTGCGGCGCATCCGCGTGATCGACTTTGGGTTTACGAACCCATTCGTCTGCCAGTGGTGGGCCATCGACCCGGACGGTCGGATGATCCTCTATCGCGAGATCTATATGAGCGGTCGAACGATCAAAGATCACGCGCCCGACATTATCCGGTTGAGCGAGGGCGAGAACATCACCACGACCATCGCCGACCCCGAGGACGCGCAAGGCCGGGCCGAGCTGGCCCAGCTGGGCATTCCAACCGCAGCCGCTGACAAGGCGGTCACGCTGGGCATCCAGGCGGTGAAGGAACGGCTGAAGGTGCAGGCCGATGGGCTGGCCCGGTTGTATGTGTTTGCCGATGCCCTGGTCGAGCCAGATCAGAAGCTGGTCGACAAAAAGAAACCGTACTCAACGCTCCAGGAGATCGACAACTATGTCTGGGCTAAGGCAAGCGCGGGCAAGAATGAAAAAGAGGAGCCAGTGAAGGAAGACGACCACGGGATGGATACGCTGCGCTATGCCGTTCGCTTTGCCGATAGCGGCATGAGTGGAGGGGGACTCTTCCGATGAGTGTGCTGACGCGCATCAAATATGGCGTTGCCCGGATGGCGCTGAAAGCGGCGTCGTTCTCGGTTGTGCCGAGCTGGGTCAGCGAATCTATTCTTATCCCGAGCTTCCGATCCTTGACACGCGAGGCCTACCAAAAAAATTCCGCATTCTTCGCCTGTGTCTCGGCGCTGACCTTCGGGGCGTCTGAGGCTCCGCTCATCGTTCTGGATATGAACGAGTTGCCGCTGCCCGTGCATCCGCTGCGCCAGCTGCTGCGCCGCCCCAACCCGATTATGACCTGGTCGGAGTTCGAGACCATGATCATCGCCTACATGGCGATCGGCGGCAATGCCTACGGCCACAAGGTCCGGGCGAAGGGATCGAAGCGGGTTGTGGAGCTGTGGCCCTACCACGCGGGCCAGGTTGTGCCGGTCCCCGGCGGGCCGCTCTGGATCCAGGGCTGGACCTATGACGACGGCTCGGGCACCCTGCAGTCCATCCCCCGCGAGGACATTATCCACTTCAAGTGGCCGACGCCGGACCCCGACCAGCCCTGGATGGCGCAGGCTCCGCTGCGGGCGGCGGCCGCCGAGGTCGACGCGGACAATGAGGCATCGCGGTTCCTCCGGGCGCTCCTGCAAAACGACGCGGTGCCGCGCACCATCATCAGCCAGTCCCCGAGCCGCTTTATGAATGACGATGAGGTGAAGCGGGCCAAGCAGCAGTTCAAGGATCGCTACAGCGGCGACAACCGCGGCGATGTGCTGGTGCTGGAGGCGGGGGCGGCTATCTCCCGCCTGAGCCTGAACCTGGAAGAGATGGCCTTCGAGGCGCTGCATCGTATCCCAGAGGCCCGGATCACCGCCGTGATGCGCGTCCCGGCCATCATCGCCGGACTGAACGTCGGCCTGGAGAAAGCGACCTATGCGAACTACGGCGAGGCCCGAACCTCGTTCACCCTCGACACGAGGGTACCTCTGTGGAACATCGTGGCGTCCGAGCTGGAGGCTGACGAAGACCTGAACCCAGGCGGGCTGCTGTACATCCGCCACGACCTGAGCCGCGTCGCCGCGCTCCAGGAAGACGAGACGAACAAGTGGACCCGCGTGATCAGTGGCTACCGTGAAGGCTTGATGAGCGATGAGACCGCGCAGGGTCTCCTCAATCTTCCGCGCTATCAGCTGCCCCGGATGCCGCGACCCGCAATGAGCGATGTGACCCCGGCGCCCGCCGCCCTGCCTGAGCCAGAGGGCGAACCCGAGGATCCGGCAGCGGACAAAGGTGTTCGCGAACACCTTAGCACCAAGGCTGCCGCGCCGCTCGGGCGTTCGCTCCAGCGGATCCGGGTCGACGTGGCGAAACGGATGGAGGCCGCGCTCGAAGACTATTTTACCGACCTAGCCGAGCGGGTCATTGCCCGCGCGACCAAAGCATATCTCCCGACCACGGCGCGCAAAGACGCCGAGCTGCCTCGTGCCGAGTCGCTGCTGACCATCGGCGATGAAAAATTGTTGCGCGCCGTGGTCGGCGACTACTACATCGAGATCATTCGCCTGAGCTGGGAGACCTGGAATATTGGCCTGGGGATGGAGCTGCTGTTTGGGCTGGACGATCCCGCGGTGGTCGAGGCGCTCGGGCTGGTCGGCGACCGGATACAGGGCATTCAGGAGAGTACCCTGGAAAGCATTCGGGGGCTGCTGCAGTATGGCGCTGAGAACGGCTGGACGGTTGATGACATGGTGCGTGGCACCGATGCGCAGCCCGGCCTGCGCAGCCTAGTCGTGCAGACCTACAAAAACCGCGCCCGCACGATCGCCCGCACCGAGCTGGGCACGGCGCAGAACAAGGCCACCATCAGCCGCTATCAGACGGCCGGGGTGACCAAGGTCAAGGTTCTCGATGGAAACGGCCCGAACAGCTGTCAGGTCTGTACCGACCTGAATGGGGCGGTCAAGGATCTGGCATGGGCGGCGGCGAACACGCTGCAGCATCCTAATTGTATCCGGGCGTTCGCCCCGGACTTTGATGACTAGGGGGGCGCTATGGCGATGGAATATAAGGCGGCACCAGCGGAGTTCAAACCCGACGCGAAGATCGACGGCCAGTACGAAGGCTACTTCTCCATCTTTGGCAACATTGATGACGGCCTCGATATCATCGAGCGCGGCGCGTTCACGAAGACACTTCAGGAGCGCCAGCGCCGCATCAAGGTCTTTATGGGCCACGACTGGTCGAAGCTCATCGGGCCGCCGCCGGACGTGCTGGAGGAGGATAGCCGCGGCTTGTATGCCAAAGGGCGGCTGACCCTCGGGTCGTTCTGGGGCAATGAGACCTGGCAGCTGATGAAGGACGGCGCGATGACCGAGGGGAGTATTGGCTTCGAGACCATCCCAGACAAGGTCGAATGGCGCGACAACGGGATCCGCATGATCAAGGAAGTCAAGCTGTACGAGATCTCGCCGGTCCCGCTGGGCATGAATCCGCTGACCGATGTGCAGGCAATCAAGTCCTTGCGGGGCCGCGATAGCGCCGCCTATATCGAGGCCCTGCAGCAGTTTCTACAGGAGCTGAAGGCCGGAGCTCGCCACTCGAAGGCGGACACAACCGCACTCAATCAGATTGTAACCCTGGCCCTCCAGCTGGGCGCGACCAACGCGACACTGGTGGATGAGCCGATGCTCGATCCCGACCCGGAGGAGGATGCCGGGAAGTACCTTGCTGTCAGCCGAGCCGCGAAAGCACTCACTGATCGCACCCGTCTGCGAGCCGCTGGCCTGGCACTCGCGCTCAATCATTCGTAAGTAGAAGGAAGCACCGATGAAAGACATCAAGCAGCTGTACTTGGCCGCTGGTCAGTCCCATCACCAGGCCAAGGCCATCATGGACGAGTATGCCGGCAAGGATATGCCCGCCGAGAAGTCGAGCCAGGTCGATGCGCTCCTGGATGAGGTCGAGGCCTCGACCGCCGAGGCCAAGCGCCTGGAGCGCATCGCCGCCCTGGGCAGCACGCTGGACGAACCCGAGGGTCGGCTGGGCAATGGCGGCCTGGGCGGCGAGAAGGCCGACGAGAAGACACTGGAGCAGAAAGCCTTCGGCAACGCGCTGCGCCGGGGTAGCTGGACGCTGACCGCTGAGGAGCGGAAGGCGCTCCGTGCCGATGACGATCAGGCGGGCGGCTTTATGACCGCCCCGCAGCAGTTCGCCACCGAGCTGCTGAAGTTTGTCGATGACGAGGTTATCGTTCGGAAGCTCGCCACGGTGCAGCAGCTGGGCCAGTCCGAGAGCCTGGGCGTGTTGTCTCTGGATTCCGACCTGTCGGACTGGGAGTGGACGACCGAGCTGGCCACCGGCAGTGAGGATACCGTCAAGCCCTTCGGGAAGCGTGCCCTCAAGCCCCACCCGCTGGCCAAGCGGATCAAAATCTCCAACACATTGCTTCGCCGGAGCACCCGACCGGCTGAGGCACTGGTGCAGGAGCGGCTTGGCTACAAGATGGGTGTGACACTGGAGAAGGCATACCTGGTCGGTGATGGAGCCGCGAAGCCGCTGGGAATGTTTGTCGCCAGCAACGACGGAATCCCGACCAGTCGGGATGTGACCTATACGGTCACTAACGATAAGACCAAGGTCGATAGCCTGATCGATATGAAGTTCAGCCTGAAGGGGCAGTATCAGGCATCCAAGACCACCCGCTGGCTGCTGCACCGCGACTTCCTGAAAGCCGTGCGCAAGCTCCGCGACGCCAATGAGCAATTTGTCTGGGCTCCTGGTCTCCAGGGCCAGCCCATGACTCTGCTGGATGTGCCGATCGCCATGTCCGAGTTCGCTCCGAATACCATCAGCTCGGGCAACTATCTGGCGGTGCTGGGCGATATCAAGTTCTACTGGATCGTCGATAGCCTACAGCTGCAGATCCAGACGCTGATGGAGCTCTACGCCGAGACCAATCAGCGCGGCTATATCGGGCGCTATGAGGGCGACGGTCAACCCATGCTGGCAGAGGCCTTTGCTCGCCTGAAGCACGCCTGAGTCGGTTGTAATCGTTGGATTGTGGGCCGCTCCGGTGGCCCACCTAGTCCCAGGAGACTGCTATGGAATTTCTTTCGAGTAGTGTCAAAACCATCCGCGTGATGAACGCGGTGGCCGCTGGCACAACCGATCAAAATAGCACCGTGGTCGATACCGCGGGCTATGAAGGTGTGCGCTTCATCTCCCTGTTTGGCGCGCTGACGGCGACCCAGGTTACCAGCGTGAAGCTCCAGCAAGGCACCCTTGCTGATGGGTCGGATATGGCCGACCTGGAAGGCACCAGCACCGGCCCGCTGGTCGACGCCGACGGCAACAAAATGCTGATCGCCGAGGTGTACCACCCGCGTGAGCGCTACGTCCGCCTGGTGATTGATCGTGGTACTGCCAACGCGGTCATTGATGGCGTGATCGCCGAGGTGTACCACCCGCGTGTAATGCCCATCACCCAGGATACCAGCGTGAGCGCGGCCGAGAAGCACGCCAGCCCAGCCGAAGGGACGGCCTAGGCGATGGCACTGCTGACGACGGAGCAGCTGCGCAATCAGGTCTCGACCGGCCTGACGGATCCAGCCCTCCAAGCAATCCTCGATCGGGAGGAGGCTGAGCTGGTGCGCCGAATCGGCGCGCATCCTGACGGCGTGACGGCCGTTGTCGAGATGCGGCAGCCGGAAGCCCTGCACGTCTATCTATGCTATCCCGTCGTCAGCGTCAGCAGTGTTGAGGAGCGGGCGCTGGGCTCGACCACGTGGGCCACCGTGACAACGAACGCCTATGAGGTTGATCCCGGCAGCGCCTATCTGGAGCTGGTCAGCGGTACCTGGGGCGCTCGTGTCCGGGTCACCTATATCCCCACTGACCAGCGCCCCCGCCGCGCGGCCGCGCTGATTGAGATCATCCGCCTGGCTCTGGAACGCACGGCCATGAAGAGCGAGAACATCGCCGGCGAATACTCGTACACCGCGCCCGAATGGGACATTGTCCGGGCGGATATTTATCGAACATTAGGATTTATGGAGGTCTAACCATGGCAAACGTTACACTCACCGTCAGTGACACCCGTCGGCCCAGCAATGGCCTGAACGTGACCGACAACGGCACGGTGGTCGGCGCCGTTGATACCTATTTTGTGCCGAACAACGGCCAGGTCAAACTGCTGGTCACCAGCACGCCAGGGTGTGTGGTCACGGTGCAGACGCCGGGCACCGTCGATGGCCTCGCGGTCACTGACTACACCGCCACTATCGCTGCCACCAAGCAGCACGTGCTGGGCCCATTTTCTGGCCAGACCTATAACCTGGCTGATGGCACCATTCAGGTCACGTTCAGCGCGGCTGCAACCGTCTACTGCGTGCGTGGCTAGCGATGGGCGTTGATTCACATTTCATTCACACCTGCACCATCGAGCGGCCGGAGAACCGCGCCGACCCGTATGGTGAACCGATTGAAACGTGGATCCCGCTGGCCACAGCGGTGCGCTGCCGCCTGGTCATCAATGTGCAGCGCGTCGCACCCAGTGCGTTCGCCGAATCGCCGGTGATGACGAAATCGAAGCTCCTGCTGGCTGCGAACACCGATATCCAGCAGGGCGATCGCATCACGGCGGTGCGGGACGAGCGGGGCGTTGTCGACGATACCATTTGGACAATTCAGGCCGTGCTGCCGCGCCGCGCCAACGCGCAACGCCATGTCACGGTCCTTGTGGAGCAGAACAATGGCCGATCCCAATAATTACGATATCGAAGCCTGGCGGGCGGCAGGCGCGGTGGTCAGCGTCCGCGGGCGCCTGTACGTCGCGGTCGATGAACTGCAGAAAGAAGGGGCTGATGGCGAAGCCGAAACTGCGGTGGAACAAAAGCCTGCTCGCGCACATCGCGCCAAAGCTGATCACAGCGATGAACGAAATCACGCTGCGAGCGGAGGGGGCAGCGAAGGCTGAGCTCTACCCCGGTCACGGCGTTCGCTTTGGCACGCTGCGCCGAGGAGTCCTGGCGGTTCCGGCGCGGCGGCAGGGAATGAAAATCATCGGCGGCATTGGCACGGGGCCGGGGTCAGTTAAATACGCGGCAATTATCCACCGCAAGTACGAGTATCTGACCAAGGGCCTGAAAAAGGTACTTCCAAGTGTGGACGCGATTATTGAGCGCCACTTAAAGGACTGAGATGATCGACCCACTTGAAACCTGTATCAATCATGTGCTGGCTCACCCGGCCGTCCAGGCGACCGTAGAGGGCCGGGTGGGAGCAAAGCATAAATATGCCCAGGCGACCAGTACACCGCCCGCTCCCTGGCTGCTGACCGCCCGAGCGATCACCCTGGCGGATGATGGCAACGTTGCACCAGACATTTCTATCGGCCAGCATACCGGTCGGCTGGATGTGCGGTGCTATGGCTCATCAGCCTACGAGGCCAAGCAGGCCTATCTCGCCTTTCTGGCGTGTGTCCGGGCAACCGAGACCCGGTGCGCGGTCATCACCCAGGCAGGCACCGCCCTGCTGTACTGGCTGGTGATGGATACCAGCCCATCACAGCTGTACGACTCGGACCTGTCACTCGATTTTGTGCAATGCTTTGCACGCTACGCCGTCGCTGAGACGGCTCTAGAGGAGGTCAGCAATGGCTGACAGCGCAATGACCCCCTACGCCCAACTGGTGGGCGCGGTCAAAATCTATATCGCGCCGTATGGCACGGCCATCCCGGATATTGACACAACGCCTGGCGCGAGCTGGACCGAGCTCGGCGCGACCGACGGCGACCAGGGCACCGAGTTCTCGGGCGATCTGACCGTCTTCCGCGACAACGATCATACCGGCCCGGTTAAGGCAGCCCGTCCCGAGGAAGACGTGATGCTCACGTTTACCCTCGTCGACTCCCGGCTGGAGAAAATCAGCCGCATTATGCACAACGTCAGCCGGGTCACCACGACCACCAGCGGCGCCAGCGCCGTGAAGGAGATGGGCTTCAAGCGGGGCGCGACCCCGACCGAGTACGCCATGCTGTGGAAGGGGCAGGCCGATAGCCCGTACGGGCTGTACCCCGGCCAGAACTATTTCCCCCGCGTGGTCAGCAACTCCAGCCCCAAGCCGGTCCGGGGCAAGGATCAGCGCGCCGAGTATGAATGCGAGTTCATGGCGCTTGAGGACGACAATCAGGGCGACGAGAACAAAAAGCTCGGCTGGTCGGTTGTTGGTATCTAGTCGGTCGGTCGGATTGAAGCAACACGGCGGGGAATCGCTCCCCGCCCTCTTGTAAAGGAGCTCGCATGAGCAACACATTTACCCTGGCCATTGCAGCCCCGGAGCCGCTGTTTATGGAAGATCCCGACACCGGCGCGATGTATCCGATCAAGCGCTCCAGCGAATTCGGTCTGGTCGAGATCCAGCGCTTTGAGGCGATGCAGCAGGGACTTAATAAAAAGCAGGCGGCAATCCAAAAGGCCGTTGAGAGCAGAAACGAGCATCAGGTCAGGGCTGCAGAAAACCTGCTGATGGGCCTGACGGGCCAGATGATTCGCACCCTTGTGCCGACTGCGCCGATTACCCGGCTCAACACGATGGGAGTGCTGGAGAGACTCGGGTTCATCAACTGGTGGAATGAGGAAAACGCCCCAAAAGCGCGGACGGCGTCGACGCTACCAGCGAGCTCGATGCCGATGGAGACGGACCAGGAGTCAGTATCGACATTGTCCTAGAACGCATTGCGGCGCTCTATGCCCGCTTTGTGGCGTTCTATGGCACTCCTGAATCGTTCTGGACGATGCCTGTCTGGATGCTGGAGATGTTGCTGACCCAGATGCCCGCTCGCGAGGCGGCGCTGCAGCTGGATGGAATTACCGTCGCGCTCAGTCCGCATCTTAAAACCAGCGATCTGCGCAGCCTGATCCGCCGACTGGAGCGCCGCGCGGATAGCACACCGACTGAAACGCCCGATCCAATGGAGAAAATCGCTCACGATCCCGAAGCGGCCCGCGCCTGGTTCGTAGCCCACGGGATTGTTACCGCAGGAGACCATCATGACGGACAAGGAATTCTGGACACAGATGTACCGGCATCATAAAGCGATTGCCGACACCATCAAGCAGCATCATATCAAACCAAGCCGCCGGCGCCGGATGCCACCGCCCGCCTACGAGACACGAGAGGTCAATCCCGATAAAGCAGAAGGCTGGTTTGAGGCCAATGGAGTGACCGTCGCACGGCGGATCGAAAACAAATAAATACCTTGGGGTCGTCCTCACCGTTTCGACGTTCACGACGCCCGCTTCTACGTCGCCGCCCAGCGCGCCCACGTCAATTCCTTAATTGATGGTGGGCGTTTTCTATGGCGAATTTTACTCTTGGCTCAGCCTCACTCGGGACTGAAGTTGATCTGAGCGGCCTGTCTGATGGCCTGGAGGAGGGTCGCGGCCTTGCGGAGCGCGGTGGAGATTCCATCGGCAGCACCCTGGGATCCGCGATCACCAAAGGCATGATGGTTGCCGGAGCGGCCATCACCACCGCGCTGGCCGGGATTGCTGGCGCGGGGATAATTTCGTTTATGGGCTTCGAGCGCCAAATGAACGAGGTCTTTACCTTGCTCCCTGGCATCTCGCAGCAGGCAATGGGCGCGATGAGCGATCAGGTAAAGACCTTTTCGACTGATTTTGGCGTCCTGCCTGAGCAGGTGATTCCCGCGCTCTACGAGGCTCTCTCCGCAGGCGTCCCACCCGACAACGTCTTCGACTTCATCGCCGTGGCGCAGAAGGCTGCGATTGGTGGCGTGACCGACGTGAAGACCACCGTCGACGGCCTCACCAGTGTGACCAACGCCTACGGCGCCGACGTACTCTCGGTTGGCCAGGCATCCGACCAGATGTTCAAGGCCGTGGCCTACGGCAAGACGAACTTCGAGCAGCTCTCTGCCAGCCTCTACAACGTCGTTCCGACTGCGGCCGGGCTGGGTATCGCATTCGACCAGGTCAGCGCTGCGCTGGCTGCCATGACGCTCCAGGGCGTGCCCACGTCGGTGGCCACCACACAGCTGCGCTCGCTGTTTGTGGAGCTGTCGAAGGCAGGCACGGACACCAGCGACACCTTTACGCGGATCGCGGGCACAGGCTTCACCGACTTCATTGCTGGCGGCGGCACGGTCCAGGAGGCGCTGCTGCTGATGGAGGAGGCGGCGCGTCAGAGCGGCGTTGGCATTAGCGATCTGTTTGGCTCGGTCGAGGCTGGCCAGGCAGCGCTCGCCCTGACCGGCAATGGCACGGAGGCGTTCTCCGGAGCCCTCGATGCGGTTTCCAACAGCGCCGGGGCGACCGATGCGGCCTTCAAGACCATGGACCAAGGCATTGGCCGGAGCGTCGATTACATCAAAGCCAGCATCTCCGTCATGCTCACCAACGTCGGCGACAAGCTCGCGCCGACCTTCCAAGTCTTCGCTGACTGGGTTCAGAGCCATATGCCGCAAATCGAGGCGGTCATCGTCCGCGTGTTCGACACCATCGGCGCGATGATCAATGCGGTCTTGCCCTACTTCTCGGCGTTCGCATCGGTGGCCAGCGGCGCGTTCGGCGTCTTTATCGACATCGCGACCCAGGCTGGTCAGTGGGGACTCGAGATCGGGCGACAGTTGGCCGGGGGCCTGATGTCGGCCGCGTCCTATGTCGTCGAGAGTCTGAATTATCTGGGCAGCCTCTTTACGGACTTGCTGGAGCCGCACAGTCCGCCAAAATTACTGCCCCATATCGACGACTGGGGCACGGAGACCGCCCAGGTCTGGATCGATGGATGGACGGCCGCTGACTTCGACGCCTTCGACCGAATTGCGGCCGTTGCCCAGAAGGCGCTGGACGGCATCGACGGCGTTGATATCAAGTCGCTGCTGTATGGCCCCGAGGGGAGCCTGCAATCCGCGATCAGCGAGCTGGCAACCACCGGGAGCATCAGCGCTACAACCTTTGCCGCGATCCGCTCGGGCGCTGGGTCGGCGGGCGCGGGCATTGAGAGCTACCTACGGGGCATGGTTGCGCTGGAGCAGGCCAGCCGGGCGGCGGCGGCCGCCCAGGATGAACTGAATGCCATCACCGAAAAATACGAGGCTCTGCTCGCGCCGCTCAACGACGAGCTACAGGCCGTGCGTGACCAGCAGAGCGACGTTCGCGATACCTCCCGCCAAGCCGAGCTGGAAGCGATTATCACCAGCGTTGGAGGAAAGGACTCGGACCGCCAGGCGGCGAAGCTCGAACTCGAAGCAATGCTGCTGGAAAAGAAAATTCGGGACATCAAAAAAGCGCAGCAGGCCGAAAGCGCCGGCGCCGAAACGGTTTTAGATGCGGCAACCAAGCAGCAGACCAAGCTGGAGCAGGAGCTCGCCCTGCTCGATAAGCGGAATAGCCAGCAGGAGAAATATAACAAGCTGCTGAAGGATCAGACCTCGGTCGGCAGTGGCGGCAGTGGCGGCGGGGGTGGGGCATCCGCTATGGATGAGGCGGCTAAAAAGGCCGAAGCGGCGGCGAAAGCCCAGCGCGACTACAATTTTGCAGTCGCCGACACGGATACCAAGCTCGCGATGTTGCGGGAGGAGCAGAGCAAGTATACCGAGGCCGACGCGGAGTATTGGCGACTTCAAGGCCAAGTGGCCGGCCTGGAGCAGCAGAAGCAGCGCGAGATCGATGCAACCACCGAGTCGCAGCAGGATTATCAGCTCTCACTCCAAGACACGGAGACCAAGCTTGCATCGCTCAAGGAGGAGCAGAGCAAATACGCCGTCGGCTCGAAAGAGTACAACGATCTGCAAAAACAGATCGATAAAACTGAGAAGGTCCGGGCTGGCCAGTTGGCCGAGGTTGAGAAGAAAAACAAGGACGCTGCACAGGCCGAGCGCGACTATGGATTCAGCATCGCCGACACAGGTGGAAAGCTCGACATCCTGCGCGGGGAGCTGGCCAATACGACGGAGGGCAGCGCCGACTACTGGCGCATCAAAACGCAGATCTCAGCGCTCGAGACACAGCAGCAGCGCGAGCTGGAGGCCACCAGCAAGGCGCTGGGCGGCGCTGGGACGGCAACCAAGGGTCTGGCGGGGGGCGTGGGCAACCTCAGCGGCAGCATGAACGCGCTGAAACTAGCCGCCCAGGGCGCGAAGACGCCCGTTGCCGAGGGCGGGGCCGCTGCGGCCACGGCTGCTGAATCCTACGCCGCCATGAAGGACCGGCAACTCGAAGCCGCCGATGCGGCCACCACGACCATCGGGCCAATCGGGCTCTTCCAGCAGGCGCTATCAGCCATCTCGCCCTACGCCGACGCATTCAAGGGCGCCCTGCTCGGCATCGGCACCGTGCTGGTCGGGATGCAACTGGCCTCGGTGCTGGGCGCCGTCGGTGCTGCGCTGGCGTTTATCGTGTCGCCGGTGGGTCTTCTCATCGCAGGCGCGGCGCTGCTGGGCGCGGCCTGGGCTACCAACTTCGGTGGGATCCGCGATGTGACGGCCGAGGTTATTGGCGCGGTGCTCGGGGTTATTGAGCCCGCAATCGGGCTGGTGGCGGAGTGGTTCCAGGAGAAAGGCCCGGAGATCGCTGGGTTCTGGACAACGACATGGGGCGCCATTGAGGGGGTGGTTCGAACGGTTCTTGCGGCGGTGGGTGGCATTGTCACCACCGTGCTGGGCGCTATAAAAACATTCATTTCAACCCACGGTACCGAGATCAAAGGTCTCTTTACCACGATCTGGAACACCATCAAGTCCGTGATCAACGGCGTGATGTTTATTATCCAGAATGTCATTGTCCCGGTGCTGACCGAGATCGCCGCGTTCGTGTCCCGAAATCAAGACGCCATTGTGGGCTTTATTACGGGCGCGTGGAATTTGATCAGCGGCATTATTTCGGGTGCGCTCAACGTCATCAAGGGCGTGATTGATATCTTCGTTGGATTGTTTACCGGCGACTGGGATCTAATGTGGAATGGCGTCCTGTCGGTGTTGCAGGGCATCTGGGACCTTATTAGCGGCGTGATCACCGGGGCGCTCCAGATGATCGGGAGTGTTTTCGAGATTGCCTGGAGTGCGCTCGGCTCGGTGGTGTACCTGGCCTGGAATGCCATACTAGGGATTATTGGCGCGGCCTGGAACGCCATTCTCCTGATCATCGCAACCGCACTGGCTATCGTAATCGCTGGAGTTACCACGGCCTGGGGCGCCGTGTCCGGTGTTTTCACCACCGTCTGGGGCGCGATCTCTACGTTTTTCAGTGGTTTCTGGGACTGGCTGGCGACCCGGGTTGGGAACGGGCTTGAGACGGTGAAGACTGCGATCCAGGGCGCGTGGGAGGCGGTGTCCGGATTTTTTACCACGAGCTGGAACGGCATCGTAACCTTCTTTAGTGGGGTCTGGGATGGACTGATCACCCGCGTTAGTAATAGCGTCGAGACGGTGAAGACTGCGATCCAGGGCGCATGGAATACCGTGAGCGGCATCTTTACCACGAGCTGGAACGGTATCAAGGGTGTTTTTACCGGTGCCTGGGAGGGGATCACTGGCGCCCTGACGACCGCCGTCGATCTGGTCAAAAGCACCATCCAGACCGCCTGGGATGGGGTAAGCGGCATCTTTACCACGAGCTGGGATGCGATCAAGCTCGGCTTTCAAAGCGTCTGGAAAGGGATTACCGATGGGGTGTCGACAGCGGTCGATCTGGTCAAGAGCACCATCCAGACCGCCTGGGATTCCATCACGACCGCGACCGGCAATCTGTTCAACAACATCGGCGATGGGATTGGTAATGCCTTCGACAGTGTTGTTACGACGATGAAGGGGATTGTGAACGGGGCGATCAGGGTAATCAACGGCATTATCGATGGGCTGAACACGGTCTCTAATGCGCTCGGCTTCGGCGATGCAGCCACTCCCTTGGACTATCTCGCAAAGGGTACCCCGTTCTGGCGCGGCGGGCCGGCCATCGCGGGCGAGGAAGGCCCGGAGTGGTCTTTCCTGAACGGCCAGGCATCGCTGCTCACCGGCGGCGTCTACAACCTGCCGCGCGGGACCGAGGTCGTCAACGCACGTGATTCTGCGAGAATGATCCCGGCTGGCGCGGGCGGCGCGGGCGGGGGCACGAACATTATTCAGAACTTCGCGGCCACATCCGACACAACCCAGATGCGCGCCTGGGCAAAACAAGGCACCAATGAGGCGCTGGCGGCAATGAGCCAGTCAGCAACGATTCGCCAACAAACACGGAAGGGGTATTAAATGGCACACGCAATGACCCTCACCAAGGGCGCCACCGTTCTCAATCTCAACGACCAGAGCGCAACGTGGACGTATCGCATTATGGAGGAGGGCTGGGCACCCCCATGTCCGGAGCCAAGCGACAACGTCCTGGTTGATGACAGCGGCTACGACGATGAGATTGAAACAGTGGCGCTGCAGATCCAGGGCGACACCCAGACGGCGATTACCGCCGCTGCCCAGGCTCTGATGCTGCTGCTGCACGATGCGAAACGCTGGGTCAAGGGGACGCAGGCGACCCCGGTGGTCTGGAGTATCGCGATCAACGGGGGAGCCAACACCTGGCAGGCGCTTCTAGTCCCTCGCGCTGGGGATAGTGGCCTGGTCAAAATGGGGCCGTCGTTTCTCGGTGAGATCAATGGACTCATCATTACCAACTTTCTACTGACCTTCCGCCGACGTCCGCTGCTCCTCTCGACCGCCTTGACCCTAACGGCCACCAGTGCGGCCACCAGCCAGGGTGCGCCGTTCGACCTGGTCGGGGGAGCCAGCGGTGTGGTGCCCACGCCGACATCGCTCTCTATCACCGGCTTCACCGTCAGCTTTACCGCCTACGACCTGGAGAGTATGCTCTTCTACTCTCCAAAAAATGCGCTGGGCGACGCTATTCAGGCCCTGGACGCATCTGGATTTACCTTCCAGACGGCCTACGGTCTGGCGGCCAATGGAACGCTGGCCAATGTTGTCGAGGCCGCCGCCTACGGTGGCTCGGTTCGGCGCTGGACGCCGAGCACCAGCAATGCAACGCTGATTGAGCACAGCACCACCCAGCTCGGGGCGGACACGCAATTCAACCTCGTGCTGCTGCTCCGGAACAACACGGCGAGCAAGCGCTATATCATTCGCCCGGCACTGATTATTGGCGTTGAACCCTTCTACGTGCTGGGGAAGGCCTCGATTGTTGACATTCCCGCCGGCGAAGTAGCGATCGTGCCGCTGGGCATGACCAGCGCTGTGAAGGATGTGACTCGGGTCGGGATCTGGGCAAAGCCGCTCGATGGCAGCGGGGGTACGCTCGACTTTGATGTGCTGTATACCGGGGATTATCAGTCTCGCCTAATCGATATGCGGCAAGTCAGTGTGGCCAACCTCAACGCACCAGCGGGGCCATTTAAACTTGTCGCCGATCATCAGTATTTGACCAGCCAGAATGCCAGCGTGGTGCTCGGCGATGCAACCCTGACGGTCTTCAAGAATGTCGAGGGATATGCCGACGCCCGGATCTACACCAAGGCGTTCCCGGTGCAGTGCGCCCTGATCTGCCGAGCGCTCGCGACCGGGACTGGAACATGGACGTGGTGCGTGAATGGCGTGCGGCCCAGCTTGACGGCGACGATGACACGCAATGTTGCAGCACTGCTGCCCTATTAAACAAAGGAGCGCCCATGTACACCCTCCACATCGTCGATCCCGTGTTCAACACCCCGCCGCTGCGCCTGACCCATCGTGCCCGCAACCCACAGATCAGTGAGGCGTCCGTCTCATTTGAGATCCCAATGAGCGCCCAGGAAGCTGCGACGTATATCGACAACTTATCCTATCGCTGGCTCGTCGTTGCCCGCGCGGGCATCGCTCGGCGCTATCGGCTGCAGACGCCGACAATGATCCGTGATGGCGTGCGCCTTGATGGAATCTCGCTGATCGCAACGCTGGACGATGATGAATACTCCGCGCTGTGGAGCGCCAGCGGGGTTGAGGGCTGGACGATCCTCAACGGCGACTATGCCAGCCGCTGGAAAGACTGTGACAAGTTCTGGTCACTCGATACGAACGGTCGATTATTTATGGGCCTGCAAAAAAACACAAGCTACCCACATCTTGCAGGGTTTGGAGCACTCGCATATATACTCCCTCCTGGGGGCACACGGGGATGTACCGTTCTCCAGTTTGACCTGGAATTCGTCAACTTTCCTGCGAATTTTGTCTGGCAGATCATGCGCGACAATCGGACATTTACGGGGCTGGGATTTCAAACGTTCCTTGCTGGGCCATTGACTGGAACGCGATCATTCTGTCTTTCGCTATCGGCAGCCTGCGAGGTTGTTATTTTCGAGATCTACAACAATACGGGGTCTGCGGTGCTGTTTATTGGCGAAACGGGGAGTGCCTATGCCAAAATGACCAATGTGCGGCTCGCCACCTCCACAACCAATCTCATCGCCACGACCGTCGCGCTCGCCATCGCGGTGGGAAGCCAGGTGGTCACACCCGCCTCGATGGTGCGAATCTATGTGGGCCAGCGCCTAATTATCAACAGCGGCGCGACCGACAGTGAGAGCGTGGTGGTTACCGCTGTTACAGCAACCACGTTCACGGCGGTAACCGCCAAGTCGCACTTGGCCAATGCAACGATTCGGGCTATCGTGGTCTACGACGAGGAGATCGTCAAAGACGTGCTAAGCCAGACGCTTGCGCTCAATCCATCGGGCGGCCTGCTGGCAAGCACCGGCTATATCCAATCCAGCGGCGTCGATCGTCTCCAGGCTGGCTGGACCGATGCGCGCGGCTCGGCCATCCTTGATGAGCTGGCCAAACCCGTAAACTGTCATTTTGGTGTGCGGGATAACCGACTGGTGTACGAGCCGTCGAACGCCTATCAACGCGCCTGGAAGGTCCGCGTGGCCGATCTCGAACTGGTGCGGCCCCTCGATGAGCTCTACAACAGCGTGCGTGCCAGCTACACCAATGATACCAACATTGACCAGCGCACCGCCTACACGACCGATGAGGCCAGTACGATCATCAACGGCATCACCCGACGGCAAACGATTGATGCGCAGACGACCAACGCCGCCGTCGCGGCCACGGTCTCCGCCACGGCGCTGGCCGATACCAAAAACCGAGCGGTGCGCAGCGCGATGCGGATCCTGCGCGTGACCGATGACTATGGCGCACCAGCCATGCCTGATGAGATCAGTGTGGGTGACCGCATCACCATTGTGGGACTGCCGGCGGTGCTGGCGGGGAATGACCGGCTGCGCACCTTTACCGTCGGCGAACGGTCAATCGATCCGAGTGCCGGCGATGTCACGATCGTCCCCGATAAACCCATCAAGCAGCTGGATGTGCTGCTGGCACAATTAGCGTTGCAGTAGTATCCACTAAAACACAAAAAGCCCGGC
>DAOTUS010000058.1:0-6872 GCA_034437415.1 Herpetosiphonaceae bacterium | reverse complement strand
CGGTACCAGTCCACCAGTGTCTGCGGCCGCTCCATGGCCCCGGTCGTCACGATCGGGATCAGGCGCTGCGCGTCCAGCCGCCCCAGCGGTGTCGGCGTCCACGTCTCCTCCCTCCAGTCAGCGCGGTCGGGCGCATCGTCGACGTCGTCCGTCGCTGGTGGCAGCCGCCGATAGTCACGAATGAGCGCGACATTGAGCAGAAGCGGCTGATCGGGCTGATCGGGGACCGTCAGGCGATAGCGGGCGCGAGCGACCTCCTGGAGCACCACGCCATTCGCCGCGACCTGCAGTGGTTCAAATGGGCCAACGTCCGTAAACGAATCGAGGCCCTGGTCACCCAGAGGGTCCCCGATCCACGCGCAGGATCGTGACCACGACACGCTGCTGCGCGACCAGCTTGGCCAAGAAATTGCCGCTCATGCCCTCGCGGTCAATGATGATGATCCGGGCAAAGCAGTCGGTGGCGGCTCGGGTACCCTCTGGGTGATTGATCCAGCAGCGCCGGAACGGTGGTGGTGAGGTGGGCGTCGCCCCGCGCTGTCGTGGCGAGCAACGGATGGCCCGCCGGGTCGTGGAGGACGGTGAGCGTGCGGCAGCCGAGGATTTTGCCCGTCCGGCCGGGGACCCTCTGGGTGCCGTCCACGTGGCACCAATACGTCGCTGAACACCGGCTTCTTGTGCCCATCGACATAGACCGGAAAGGGCAGGAGATAGCCGAGGCGATCGGCGTGCCAGAGCCGGGTGGACCACTGGGCCAGCAGCGTGGTGAGGGCGTCCGGGGCGGTGGTGCGCGCCAGCAGCGCCACGAAACGCTCGACCGTGCTGTACCCGTAGGCGCAGGCGCGGCCGGTCAGGAGCGCGAGCAACTGGCCGGTATACGTGCGCAAGGCCCACGGGCGGGCCAAGCCCGCCATGACACCCCAGAGTACGGTGAGCAGCAGCGCCCGCAGCGTGGACGCCCGCAGCCGGGCCAGGCGCGGCGCGGCCGTGGGCAGCAGCGGGGTCAGCGTGGCCTGCAGCGTCGTGATGAGGCCGGTCTCGTGGGCGGCGGCCAGCAGCAGGCCCCGGCAGATGAGGATGAAGCGGGATAATCTGACGATTAAATACGAACAAAAGTTCGCTGCCACAAACCGGGACGCGCTGCGTTTAAGCCCAACCAGCAATACACACGCACCATCACCCTAACCCCCCGAGTTTGTGTGAGAAGCTGTCTGAAAAGTCTTTCGTAGCGTAATAATCCTGCAAAAAAGGGGTTTTTACGCTCTTGCGACGCTGGTATGCGCCGACGAGACGGACAAATCATCGCAGAAATGTTCGACCCATACCCCTTTTCAGACAGCTTCTGAGGACTCGACCCGGCCCGCCAGTGTGCTGGCGCAGCGGGTCGCCGTGTCACTGATCTGGCCTGCTAGGTGGAAGCGCCCAACACGCTGGGTGGAAAACGAACGCCGGTGGGAGCGACGGATTTCGTCGTCCCACCGGCGTTGCGTGTACTTATCCCTCTATCATATTTTCGGCCAGGTTGTATATGAGTGTCGCGGTCAGCGCAGGAATTCTGGCTTCACACGATCCCAAAGCCAACCTGCACTAGCCCCAGCAGCCCCAGCAGCACCTTTTGCTGCATCACCCAACCCATCGAGGAATGGATTGCCTCTTGGTGCCGACGGTGGTTGATCTGGCGCTGGCGCTGGCGCTGGCGCTGGCGCTGGCGCTGGCGCTGGCCTCGGCTTCAGTTTGGGTGGCTCACAGCGATTTTTTGTACTCGTATTAGGATCTCCCTCTGGAAAGAACCGACCCTGATCCTTTGGTGACAGACAATCATATATTTTATCCCCAAGTATCCTATATGCGATCCCGCCAGCAGCTATTCCGCCCGCTGCACATAAGGCTTTTGTAGTGTCAGGTAACGCATTCCACTCATCACCAAGCTCACGCATTGCCGCACTTGCTGGATTGTTGTCTTGTATACCCTGTCGAGCCTTATTTACCAGATTATCCGCAGCGTCAGTGCACTTGTCCAATGTCGTGGGATTAGGCTTCTTCTGATCCTCGCTAGTACATAGTGCCTTCAAGGCATCTCCATATCCTTGTAAACCGCTCCGTGATGTAGGAGTTGGTACGGATCTCGGTGTTGACGGCGCGGGTTTGGCGGGGACTAAACCACTGGGATCAGTGAAGGTGGCCGGATTATTGCCGACATAGGCGTAGCGGTTCGCCTGAGCCGGATTCCCCATCATCACCTGTGTGGTATCGAGGGGGTCGCGCTGCAGGAAGCGGCCCAGCGTCGGATCGTAGCTCCGCGCCCGCAGGTAGGTCAGCCCATCTCCGCTCGCCCACTCCCCGGTGAAGCCCATTCCGGCTCCCGGCGACGGACTGCTGAACGCCTGCCCCCATGCGTCGTAGCGCGTGCTCCGCACCACCGCCCCGCTCGCACTCGTCCAGTTGCGCACGCTACCCAGAGCGTCGACTAGCGCGTACTGGGTTGCGCCGCTGGAGCGCTGGCCGTGAATGCCCATCGCCCCATAGGTGAAGGCGGTCACCGTGCCATCCGAGCGCACCTCCCCCAGCATCTGGGTGTGCTCGGCGGTCACATCGAGCACGAAGTCGCTGGTCACGCCGCCCCGCGCCGTCTGCACCAGCTGGTTCAGCCCATCGTAGGCGTAGGTGGTGGTGCTGCTGCCGACCGTGCTGCTGGCTAGCTGGTTGGCGGCGTTGTAGGCGTAGGTGCTACCATCCGGCTTGGCGATCAGATTGCCGTTAGTATTGTAGGTATAGCCGGGGCTGCTGATCCGATCACTCGCATCGTAGGTCAGCGTCTGTGTCCCGGCGGTTAGGCGGTTGCCGACCGCGTCGTAGGTGTAGCTCACTGCGCCGCTGGGCATCCCATTGGCACCGCCGGCCGGATAGGTCGCCTGGGTCAGGCGGTTGGCCGGGTCGTAGGCGTAGGTCGTGGTGCCGCTGGCATCGGTCATCGTCTGGCGATTGCCGACATTGTCGAGGGTATAGTTGATCGTCTGGATCGCCGTGCTGCCCTGGCGATGGTCGAGGCTGGTCAGCCGCCCGGCCGTGTCGTAGCCCAGGCTGCTGGTCACCCCGCCGGGCAGCGTCTGCTGTTTGAGCGCGCCGCTGCTGCGGTAGGCGTAGGTCGTGCTGGCGCCGCCCAGGTCCTGCAGTGTCGCCAGCTGCCCGGCGGCATCGTAGGTATAGCCAACGGTGCCCTGATTCCAGGACTGGATCGCGGTTGGCTGGCCGCTCTGATTGTACTGGTAGGCCACGGTACGCCCGGCGTGCGTCCGCGCGGTCAGCCGATTGAGGGCATCGTAGACGTGGGTCGCCCCGCCGGCCCCGCCGGCCCCATCGGTCAGCGTGGTCAGGTTGCCATTGGCGTCGTAGGTATAGCCCACATCGGTCATGCCCGCCGAATAGTCGATCCCGGTCAGACGCTGCGCGGCGTCGTAGGCGTAGGTCGTCACCTGGCCGGCCAGATTGGTGTGACTGGCTTGCGTCCCGACCGGCGTGTAGCTCCAGCTCTCGGTCTGGCCATTGCGGGTCAGCGACGACTGGCGGCCCGCGCTATCGTAGGCGTAGGTCGTGGGCGCGCCGACCGGCGGCGTCAGCGTGGTCAGCTGATTCAGCCGATTGTAGGCATAGTCCCAGGTGGCGTTGTTCGGATCGGTGACCGCCACCAGGTTGGAGCGTTGGTCATAGGCATAGCGGGTGGCATTCCCATTCGCATCCACCATCGCCTGCAGGCGCCAGGTATCGCTGCTCCCCGGCTGGGTATAGCGATACTGGGTCACCAGATTAAGGCCATCGGGGTCGTCGGCCACGGCCGTTTGCCGCCCCAGGGCATCGTAGGTGTAGGCCGTCGTCACCGCCTCGGCGGGGGTGTTGGCCCCGCTGGTCTGGCGCACCACGCGGTCGAGGGCATCGTAGACGACGGTCATGCGGTCGCCGTTGGCCAGCCCGGTAGCGGTCAGGCGTCCGAAGGCGTCGTAGGTCTGCGTGGTTGTGCGCTGATCCGGGTCGGTCAGGGTGGCTAGGCGGCTCTGCGCGTCATAGCCATAGGTGATCGTCTGCGAGATCGCTGGGCTGGCTCCGATGGCGGCCGTGCCCCGGATCTCCTGGGCCAGTCGGCCGGCGGCATCGTAGGTGTAGCGGTTGACCCCGCCGCGCGGATCGGTCACGCGCACCACCTGGCTATCGGCGTTGTACACCCAGCGCGTGGTTGCGCTCAGCGGCGAGGTGTGCATGGCCAGCCGCCCCAGGCTGTCGTAGGTCAAGGTCGTCGTTTTGTTCAGCGCATCGGTGACGGCGCTGACGCGGCCAGCGCTATCGTAGGTGTAGGTGGTGACGGCGCCGACTGGGTCGGTGACCGTGGCCATTTGATAGTCGCCGACGGCACTGATTGGCCGCCACGTCCAGCTGGTAGTGCGGTTGGCCCGGCCCTGTCCGGCATCCTCGACCATTGTGATGAGGTTGTCGGCGGCATCATAGGTGTAGGTGGTCAGGGTATTCGCCCCGGCGGGATCGACCACCTGCGCGGTCAGGCGATTGTCCAGATCGTAGGTTGACTGGATATCCAGGCCGCTGGGCAGTCGGGCGAAGGTCTGGTTGCCGTTCGCATCGTAGCGGGCCAGCGTGGTCTGAGCCAGGGGCAGCGTGGTGGTGAGCACGCGCCCGGCCCCATCGTAGTTCCAGCTGGTGGTGCCGCTGAGTGGGTTGGTCACGCTGGCCGGCCAGCCGCTCGGATGATACGTGTAACGTGTGATGCGGCGCTCGGCTCCTGCGCCTTCGGCGATCTCCGCGATGTTGCCGTAGGTGGTGTAGCTCAGATTCAGCGGCGCCTGGCCGGAACCGCCCATGCTGATCGGGCGACCCAGCGCATCCAGGGTGATGATGGAGGTATAGCCAGCCGCATCGGTCATCCGCCACTCGCGCGTGGCGGCGGTATAGATGGCGAAGCTAGACTTGGTATTCAGCGTTGTCGTAATCCGCAGCGACACCAGCGAGAACGGATCGCCCGGTCGGGCCAGCACGGCGGTGCGGGTCACCCGCTGGGTGCTGACGGGCTGGCCAGCGGCGTCGTACCAGGCCTCGCGGGTCGTGTAGGGAACGGCGGCGCCCCACTGCGGGTCGGGCAGACTATCGGTGACGTAGCGGGCGCCATCGTTGCTGACATGGAGGACGCGGCCATCGCCGCCGGTGTAGGTGCGACCGTTGCCGCCGTGGGGGTCGAAGGCGCGCCGCCGCTCGATCCCATCGCTATTCATGGTCACGTTGGTGCGCGTGGCATAGCCCAGCACATCGGTGACGTGGACGGTGTAGCCGAGCTGCCCGGCGACACGCCGGAGCTGGATGCTAGCGCCGAGCGGATTGGTGTCGCGGACCAGCCGCCCGACGGTGTCGTACTCGTAGGTGTGGACGCCACCGCCCGGCTCGACCATTCTGGTCAGCAGACCGCTGGCGCTGTGCGTCAGGGTGATGCGCTCGTTGGCCGGGTTGGTCACGGTGGCCAGATAGCCGGCACCGTCGGTGGTCAGGGCCGTCACCTGGCCGCGCGGCGCGACAATCGCGGTGGGCAGGCCGGCGGCATTGCGCTGGATGACGGTCTGGTTGCCACTGCCGTCGGTCATGCCGACCAGGCGGCTCTGGCTATCGTAGCTGAAGCTCCAAAGCGCCGCGCCGGTCAGCGGGTGGAGGGTTCGCTTGTGGCGGCCGCTGGAGTCGAAGTGGTAGACCTCGCTGCCGTCGCGGGCGGGCAGGAAGATATCGCTGAACGTGCTGGTTGGCAGGGGCGAGGCCACTTGGCGCACCCGTCGGCCGCCGTACTCGGCGATGCCCAGCGCGCCGTTGGCCTGGATCGCCAGACCGTAGGGTTGATTGATGGTCGCGTTGACGCCGATCCCGCCGTCACCCGTCGAGGTTGCCGTGCCGTTGCCGATCACGGTGGCGATCATGCCGCCGGGATCGACCTGGCGCACGCGGTGGTTGTTGGTGTCGGCAATATACAGGTTGCCATCCGGGCCAAGCGCCACATTGCTCGGATAGAACAGGGATGCCTGGGTGGCGGGCTTGTTATCACCGTTGTAGCCAGCCCCGCCGGTGCCGGCCACCGTGGTCACGATACTGTTGGCATCGATTTTACGCACCCGCTGGTTATACTGATCGGCCACGTAGAGCCGGCCGTTCTGATCGAGCGCCAGCCCACCTGGATAGTAGAAGCGGGCAGTGCGTGCCGCAACGCCCTCGCCGAGGAAGCCGGCTGTGCCGGTGCCGGCGTAGGTGGTAATCACGCCGTCCGTCCCGACCCGGCGGATGCGGTGGTTGTAGCGATCGCTGATGAACAGGGTGCCATCGGGGCCGACCGCGACATCAAAGGGATTGTTCAGTTGGGCTGCGCTGGCCGGGCCATCATCGCCGCTGAAGCCCCCCACGCCGGTGCCGGCCACAGTGGAAATGATCCCGTTGGGGGCGACTTTACGCACGCGGTGGCCGGCCTGCTCGGCAATGTACATGCTGCCGTCGGGGCCAAAGGTCAGTCCGCTGGGAGCATTAATCGCGGCGAACCGGGCCTCGGCGCCGTCGCCGGTGCTGGCGGCCACGCCGCTGCCGACCACGGTTTGCGTCATCCCATCGGCGGCGACGCGGCGGATGCGATGGTTGTTGGTGTCGGCGACATACCAAGCTCCGTCCGGCCCGGCCGCAATGTCGGAGATGTTGCTCATGCTGACCGCCGCGCCGCTGGCCCCGTCGCCGATGCCCAGGTAGCCTGCCCCGCCGGTGCCCGCGACGGTGGTCAGGCGCCCGGTGGTCGGGGTGTAGCGGCGGATGCGGTGGTTGAAGTAGTCGGCCACATAGACCCGCCCACC
>DAOTUS010000057.1:0-8931 GCA_034437415.1 Herpetosiphonaceae bacterium | reverse complement strand
AGGGATCCGTTGGCTGACGACTCACGGTACACCTCCATGCTGGATACTGATAATGCTGGACAAAGCATAGCACAGGGTACGAACGAATGCCAATGGACATGGCAAGTGACCCACTAGTGTTATCAATGTGGACAATCACACGACCACCTACGGCTACGATGACGTCCGTCGGCTGATCATCCTGACCAATCCCAACGGCCAGACCCACCGCCACGTCTACGATGACCAGGGCCGCGTGATTCGCTATGTCGATCCGCTGGGCAACGTGGATAGCCTCGCCTACGATAGCTTCAACGGCCGCACGGTGGCGACCGACCCGCGCGGCGCCGACACCGTGTACGAGATCGATGGCGCCGGACGTCCGTCCAGCATCACCGACCCCCTGGGCAACACCACCGCCTTCACCCGTGACGCCGATCACAATGTGATCGGCATGATCAATGCCCAGGGTAACACCACGAGCATGACCTACGATAGCGATGGGGACATGCTCACCAGGACCCCGCCCGGCGGCTATCCGGTGGCCTATACCTATGATGCGTTCGGTCAGGTTCTCACGACCCAGATCAACGGGGTGTTGGCGGAAACCAACACCTACGACGCTCGCGGCAATCTGCTCAGTACCGTGAATGCCGAGGGACAGACCAGCAGCCAGACGTACGATACCCGTGGCCGTCTGCTGACCAGCATGGACGAGCGCGGGACGGTGACGACGTATACACCGAACGCTGGGGGACAGATAGAAGAGAGCAGCGTGGCGGTGTTCAACTCGGTTGCCGGGCAGACGCGGAATGAAGTCAGCAAAGTCCATTTTGATAATGCTGGACGCCTTATCGGCATGGATGACGCCAATCAGGTGCGCACGACTATCACCCCAGATGGATTGGGCCACATCACAATGATTACACGGCCGGATACGCAGCCATCCGTGATGAACTATGACGCCATGGGTTTGGTAACGCAGATTACTCTGTCTGGTGGCACCCAGCGCATGGCATATGACGAAATCAACCGTTTAGTAGTTATGACGGATACGCTGGGCTATGCCACAACGCTGACCTACGATGCCGCCGGCAACATGATTCGATCAGTTGATCCGCTGGGCAGCGTGACCAGTACCGACTATGATCTGGCCGGACGCCCTATCCGCACCATTGATCCACTGGGCAATCGTACTCAGAAGGCTCATTGCGCCAACCTCGACGCTGTCTGTGGGATGGTTGACGCCAACGGCAACGTCCTCAAGGTCGACTACGACGCTTTCGGTCGGCCGATCAAGGTCACCGATGCGCTTGGTAACACAACGCGCATGGAGTACGATAGCGCTGGCCGCTTGACCAAGCAGCTCGATGCCGAGAATCGGGTCACCATCTATGCCTATGACGACCTCGATAATCTGGCGTCGGTTACTGATGCCCTGGGAAAAACCACCCGCTTCACCTACTTATCCGGCACCCGCAGCGCCGGCCGCGATGGTGGATTCCCGGTAGGGTTGACCACGCTCACGGACGCCAATAATCATACCTGGACCTTCGAATACGACAGCCAGGGCCGCCTGGTACGCGAAACAGATCCCAATGGCATGGCCACTGTCCATACCTATGATCCTGGCGGTCGCCGCACCGGCCGCACCGACGCCAACGGTGTCACGACCACCTATGCCTATGACAACGCCGACCGCCATCTCAGCGCCAGCGGTGCCATCACCGCGACCTATGGCTACGACACGCAAGGTCGCCGCACCAGCATGGTCAGCGCCGACGCCAGCTACACCTACGCCTACGATATCCAGGGGCGGATGACCAGCATAACCGATGCGCGGCTGGGCAAAAGCATCGCCATAACCTACAACGGTCGCGGCCAGCGGAGCAGCCTCACCGATGCCGAGAACGGCGTGACCCGCTATGCCTACGATGCCGCCGGCCGGTTGAACGCCGTCACCGATCCCCAGGGCGGGGTGACGTCCTATGTCTACGACGCCGCCGGTCGCCGGACGCAGGTGCGCTACCCCAACGGGGTGGTGACCAGTTCGGCCTACGATGCGGCGAACCGACTGACGGCTATGGTGACACACGGCCCGGATGACACCGTCCTCTCAGCCTATACCTACGCCTACGACAAGGTCGGCAACCGCACCCGCGTCACTGATGTCAACGGCGTGACCACGACCTACGCCTACGATCCGGCCTACCGCTTGTTGAGCGCCAGCGGCGGCGGCACCACGCAGACGTTCACCTACGACGAGGTCGGCAACCGCCTGACCAAGACGATCAATGGCCTGACCACCAGCTACACCTACGACAACGCCAACCGCCTATTGACCGCAACAACCAACAATCAGACCACGGCCTATACCTACGACGACAACGGCAACCTGCTCACGACAAACGGCCCGGATGGCACGACGACGATGACCTACGACGCCGATAACCGGATGCTGACGGTGCAGGCTGGCGGACGCAGTCTGAGCTTCGGGTATGCAGCCGATGGGGTTCGGGTGCGCGAAACCATTGATGGGACGCCAACGCGCTTCATGGTGGTGGCCAATCAGGTGTTGGCCGACTATCGTGGCGGCCAGCGTACGGCGCGCTATATCCACGGCCGCAGCCTGGACGAGATCCTGAGCGTCGTCCGCCCCAGCGGGGTTCAGTATCTGCACTACGACGGCCTCGGCTCGGCCACCCGCACGACCGACGCCAGCGGGGCGGTGGTTGGCACCCAGGAGTACGACCCGTTCGGGGTGGTGACCACGTCCCAGGGCTGGGCGACGCGCTACGGCTTCACCGGCCGCGAGCACCTGCCGGGGACGGATATGCTGCACTATCGCTCCCGCACCTACGACGCCGGCGACGGTCGTTTCACCAGCGTGGACCGCGTCCGCGGCGATGTGCTGAACCCGCCCAGCCTCCACCGCTACACCTATGTCCACAACAATCCCGTCAATTATGTTGATCCCATGGGGACAATCAGTGTTCATACAATTATCGCTGCAAGCTTTATTGTCAGCGGTCTGGCCCTGTTCGCTCAAACGATGCTGTTTACGGCCGTCGTGTTTCAGCTCTGTTTAGCCGGCCCTGAAGGCACCACGTATAAACAATGTACTGATGCCGGTTGGCTGATGGTCAGCATGATGCTGATCAGTTTTAGCCTCGGATTTTTGGAGGTTCTTTTTGGAACAGCGATCTTGAATGCGTCTAGCAGAGCATTTGTGGCCTTGCCGCTGATAGCCAAGTTGACCCTGGCCGGTTTAGCCGTCTTATTCTGGGCAGGCGCTGGTTTCCAGGGCACCTATCTGGCCGGTGTTGACGGCGTGAAGGTGACAAACTCTGTTGTCCATTATATATTGACGATTACCGGCAGCATTGCTAGCGCAATGGTCGCATTTATCGCTTTTGTCTTTAGCAAAAGCAAAGAATTGGATCAGAAATTTTAAGCAGCGAGACGTGAGGAACTATCCATGAAAAATACATCCATCGCCCTGATCGCGCTGCTGGGCCTGCTGCTGGGGTTCATCCCCCAGCAGCCCGCCCGCGCCGTGCCCGCCGCACCCGTCGGCGGGCTGCCCGCCCCTTCCGCCCCCGCGCTGGCCGCCGGCGTCACCGACGCCCTCGCCTGGCTGACCGCCCGCCAATCCGCCGACGGCTTCTGGGCCTCCGGCCCGGCCGGGCTGCGTATCCGCGACACCGCCGCCGCTGTCCTAGCCTACGCCTTATCCAGCCAGCGCCCGCCCGCCATGCAGCGCGGAGCGGCCTGGCTGGCTGGCGCCCCGGCCCTGGAGACCGACCTGCGCACCCGTGCCATCGTCGCCCAGACCCAGGCCGGCTGGAGCAGCAGCGCCGAGCGCGCCGCCCTTGCCGCCCGCCAGGCCGCCGACGGCTCCTGGGGCGACGATGCGTTCGTCGGCCAGGGCAATCCCTTCGACACTGCGCTGGTGCTCCAGGCGCTGGCCGCAGACCCCGAGCCTGACCGCGCCCAGATTCAACGGGCGTTTGCCTACCTGCAAAGCCAGCGCCAGGCCGATGGCTCGTGGCGACTTTCCAGCGAGCGCTCAACCGTCCGCGTCACCGCCGGCGTTCTTGAGGGCATCGGTGCGTTTCGCCGCTTCTTTAACGTCACGACGCTGGTGAATCCGGCCATCGCCTCCCTGCACACCAAACAAAAACCCAATGGATCGTTCGGCGACGGTCCCACCGGCACCGTTGAGGAGACCGCCCTGGCCCTCCTCGGTCTGTGGGCGGCCGGTGACCCCAATCAGGCTGTCCTCGATGCCGCCCGCGCCTATCTGCTGGCCGCACAGGCGGGCAATGGATCCTGGGAGAACAACGCCTATGTCACGGCGCTGGCCGTGCAGGCGCTGTCGCAGCGCACCGCCACCGCCTGGACTGGTCAGATCATTGATACCTACAACGGTCTCAACCGCCCGGTCCAGGGCGCAACCATCCGCCTGAGTTTGCCCACCGGCGACCTGACCGCCACCAGCGACGCCGACGGTCGCTTTACCCTGCCCAACGTGCCGCCCGGCGTCCACGAGTTCAGTGTGAGCAAAATCGGCTACGCCGGCAGCGCGATCACGGCGCCCGCCGTCGCCGGCCAAACCATCGACCTGGGCCAGGTGCCGATCACGCTGATCGCCACTGTGGCCGATTTCTCCTGGTCGCCCAACCCGGTCCAGCGCGGCCAGACGGTTGGCTTTACGAGCGCCTCCGTACCCGCTGTCGGGCGGACCGTTGTCACCTATCTCTGGCAGACGAGTGTCGACAACTATTCCACCCGAGGCACCAACAACACGTGGTCGTTCCAGTTCAACGAAATCGGCGAACACAGTGTCCGTCTGACAATCGTGGACAGCGGCGGCGAGGTGTCCACGATCACCAAGACCATCGAGGTCGCCTCCCCGCCACCGATCAGTGGCGATCCCAACCAACGTCCGCAAATTTCCCCCTCGGTGCCCTATGGCGCCTGTCTGCGCCAGGAAGGCGGGCAATGCGATTTCAGCATCTTCGTGAATATCCGCGACGGCAGCAGCCAGCATGGCTCGCTGTGGGACTGGGGCGATGGCACGGTGGAGGATGCCTACTACACGAGTAACTTCCGCCAGCACCGCTACGAGGACGAGGGAGTCTATCCCATCAGCATCGCGGTGATGACGAGCAATGGGATGACGGCCACCCTCACCGTTCCCTTCACCGTCACCAACGTCGCGCCCACCGCCGACGCCGGCCCCGACCGCACCGTCACCACCGGCGAGGCCGTCGATCTGTTCGGCAGCGCCGCCGACCCCGGCCTGCGCGATGCCGAGCAGCTGACTATGGCGTGGGATTTTGGCACCGGCGCCACCGCGACGCCGGCCGTGATCAACCGGTCTGGGCACGCCGCAACCGCCAGCGTCCGCTATGCCTGGGCCGTTCCCGGCGCGTACACCGTCACGCTGACCGCACGCGATCCTGACGGCGGCGTAACCGTCGATCAGGCCACCTATACCGTGCAGAACGGCAACCGGGCGCCGACGGTGACCTCGCGGGCGCTGGCGCTGACCCTGGTCAACATCCTGTACAGCTATCAGCTCGTTGCCAGCGACCCGGACGGCGATGCGCTGACCTACACCCTGCTCCAGGCCCCGCCCGGCATGACCGTGTCGGCCGCCGGCCAGGTGACCTGGACGCCGTCCGCCAGCCAGCGCGGCTTCTTCGCCCTCAAAGTCAAGGTGGCCGATCCCACCACCGGCTTCGCTATCCACGATTTCAACGTCACGGTGCTGGAAGGTTCGTACGCCAGCGATCTGCTGGTGGAGGCGGTAGGAACCAACGCCGTGGCCACCCACCCGCAGCAGCTGACGGTCAGCGGCACGGTGACGGCGACCATCCGCAACGTCGGCTTTATCTCGGCCACGCTGCCCTACAGCGTGACCTTCTTTGAAGACACCAACCAGGACCAGACCTGGACGCCGGGGGTGGATACGGTGGTCGGTACAACCCGCGTGACCGCCGCGCTAGCGCCGATGCAGACGCGCACGGTGCAGGCCCCGGTCAGCGGCAGCCTACTGTTCCGCGACAATATTCTCTACGCCTACGCCGACAGTAGTCGGGAGATCGACGAGGCCGGCCGCGAGGCCAACAACATCGCCCGCAGCGGCGCCGACGGCAACCGCTACACCCCGCCGATCGGCACGTTCGCGCCGGCGATCAAATGGGCCTGGAAGGGCATCAAGACCAAATCGTTCAATGCTCTGAAGACGCCGGCGGTGGGACCGTTCATCGACACGAACGGCGACGGGCTGGTGGACGAGCGCGATGCGCCGGTGATCGCCTTCGTCGGCTATGAGGAGAATCCGCCGGCGCCCAGCCAGCTGATTGTGCTGCGCGGCGATACCGGCGAGGTGGCCTGCGCGGTGCCGCTGACTGCGCACGACTACGATAATCCGATGGTGGTGTTGGGCGACCTGGAAAGCGATGGCAAGCCCGAGCTGGTCGTGGTATCGCCCAACGATGCGCCGGCTGGCAGCCCCTTGCAGGCGGTAGCCCAGGCCTATCGCAACGATTGCACGCGCATCTGGCGCACCAACCTGCCCGATACCGGCTGCGGCTACAACGTCTACAACGCCACTGTGATCGTCGCTGACCTGGAGGGCGACCGCCGCGCCGAGGTGATCGCCGGCCGGACCCTCCTCAACTTCGACGGCTCGATCCGTTGGTCGAAAACCTTCGCCGGGGGACAATGCTTCCCACGCGCGGCCGACCTCGACCTGGACGGCAGCCTGGAGGTCGTCTACGGCCAGGGCAGCTTCCGCGCCGACGGCCAGCCTTTTTATAGCCCGCAGAGCCACAGCGATCAGTACTCCGGCCAAACGGCGCTGGCCAACTTCGACGCCGACCCGGCCCCTGAGATGGTTGGGTTCGGCCAGCCGATCAACCTGAGCGCCCCGTATGCTATCCGTCTCTTCGACGACAACCACAGCGTGCTCTGGAGCGTGAACGCCGGCTCGTACTACGGCACCGCGCCGACCCTGGCCGACGTTAACCTCGACGGCACGCCCGACGTCCTGATTACGGTCAGTCCGGACAGCACCCTGCTGGCCCTCAACGGGCGCAACGGCGCCACCCTGTGGAGCCGCTATTTTCCGACCAGTACCGGCAGCAGCAACGGCGTGAGCGCCTTCGACTTCGACGGCGACGGCACTCTGGAGATCGCCTACCGCGACGAGGGCAAGGTGTATTTGCTGCGCGGCGCCGACGGCCAGACGCTTTGGGCGGCCGAGAACACAAGCGGGACAGGCTTCGAGTATCCGGTGATCGCGGACCTGGACCTGGACGGCCACGCCGAGTTCGTGATCCTTGGCTCCAGCTATGATTCCTCGGATTACGGCAGGGTCACGGTCTACAAGGATTATTACAATAGCTGGCGCCCAGCCCGCAGCGTGTGGAACCAGGAGGAGTACATTCCGTCCTACGTCGCTGATGACGGCAGCATTCCCGTCCAGAGCGTTCCCTACTGGTATCGCTACAACCAGACCCGCACCCAGGTGGCGCCCGAAGGCCGCGATCCCGCCGCCACGCCCGATCTGACCGCTTCCTTGATCACCGCCGGCGCCGCCGCCTGCCCGGCCCGCTTCGATCTGCGTGTGCGCGTCGGCAACGGCGGCGCGTCGGCCGCCCCGGCTGGCGTGCGGGTGGCCTTCTACCGCAGCAGCGTCGCCACCGCCAATCTGATCGGGACGGCCACTACCAGCCGCCGCCTGGAGCCGGGCAACTTTGAAGATGTCAGCGTCGCCTGGACCGCCCCGCCGGCCTCCAGCCAGACGGTCTTCGCCGTCGTCAACGACCAGATCGTCAGCACCAATGTGCCCGAGGGCCGCACCGGCAACAATACCCATAGCCGCACCGTGTTGCCCTGCGCTCCCGGCAATCAGCCGCCCGTCTTCACGACCACCCCAGCCGCCACGGCCTTTGTCGGCGAACCCTACCGCTATCCCGCCGCCGCCAGTGACCCCAACGGCGATCCGATCAGCTTTGGACTTGGTGCCGCCCCCGCCCTGTCCAGCCTCGGCTCCGTCAGCGGCGTCCTCCAATGGGCGCCCGTCGAGGCCGATTTGGGCACCCATGGCATCGTCCTTACCGCCGACGACGGCCGGGGCGGCGTCACCACGCAAGCGTTTACCCTGACCGTGGCCCTGCCCACGCCCGGTGGGACGGTGCCGCCCGTCTGTACCACGCCCGGCGGCACGCCTGGCGCGCCGGAGATTCCCGGCAACGGCATTGATGATGACTGCAACCCGGCTACCCCGGACACGATTCCGGCCGGCGCGCTCACAGCGCAGGTGAGCACGTCGCAGCGCTCGTACCCATCGCACGCCACCGCCGTTATCCTCGGCTCGGTGCGTAACGTGCATCCGAGCTTGACCCTATCCGGCCTCACGGTGACCCTCGCGGCCAGCGGCGGCGCAGCCAGCGGCGAAATCGCCCTCCCGCCCCTGGCCCCTGGCACCGAGTACCCGGTCAGCCTGGCCTTCGATACGGCAACCGTCGCGCCCGGCGCGTACACCGCGAGTCTGACCGCCCGCGTCGGCACAGCCACGGCCGCGAGCGCCAGCAGTCCCTTCAGTATCCTGGACAGCGGCGCCGCTGGGGTGGCCCTGCGAGGCGACCTGATCATCCAAACCAGCCAGATCACCGTCAGCCTGGGCCAGCCGATCACAACCACCTGGCAGGTGCGCAACGTGGGGAACACTGATTTGAGCAACGTGCGAATCCAGGTCCGGGTTGTCGATCCCGCAACAGGCACCGTCCGGGGAACGGCGTTCCAGACGATTACGCTGGCGCGCAATGCCCAGCAGCAGGGCACAATCATCATTCCAATAGTGCTGCACAGTGGTCCAGCGCTGGTGGTGCTGACCGGCACGGTCGGCACGGTCGAGCAGTCCCTGGATAGCGAGGG
>DAOTUS010000056.1:0-3154 GCA_034437415.1 Herpetosiphonaceae bacterium | reverse complement strand
GATCCACATCTTGGTGCCGTTGATCACCCACTCGGCGCCTTCGCGGTGGGCGGTCGTGCGAGTTGAGCCAGCATCCGACCCGGCGTGCGGCTCGGTCAGGCCAAACGCGCCGAGATATTTGCCCTCGGCGGCGGGGCGCAGAAATGTCTCTTTCTGCTCGGGCGTGCCAAACATGGCGATCGGGGCGCTGCCGAGGCCGACGTGGGCGGCATACGAGAGCGCGGTCGAGCCACAACAGCGGGCGATCTCTTCGACGGCCAGCGCCGCGCTGATCGCGTCGATGCCAGCGCCGCCGAACTCCTCGGGAAATGGCAGGCCCATCAGGCCAGCCTCGGCCATCCGCTGCCAGGTCGATTCGGGGATGCGGGCGTTCTCGTCGACGTCTTTGGCCTTGGGCGCTAGCTCGCGCTCGGCAAATTCGCGGACAGTTTGACGTAAAAATTGTTGCTCTTCATTGAGTTGGAAATCCATTCGGCCCTCCGCCGTTAGCTATGTTTTACCACGGCTCCATTGCCGCAGCCCAGGTATTCGTAGTATATCATAGCGCTTACGGGCACCTGTGGGCTGGGTGAGCGTCAGAATTTCGCAACCGCTCAGCGGGGGAGCACCTACCGATCAGCCCGTTTGACCACCAGCGCGGCGAGCATGATCGCTGCACCATCGTGACAGCCACTCGTAGCGGGTAGCCATTGTGATGGATTTGCTATACTTTCCCCACACACGAACCCTTGATCGCGTACCCACGCCAGCGGTTTCGCGTGGTCGTGGCTCGGTCGTTCCGGGCCCCTCGGACGCATCAATCAAAGGAGTGACCCGATGGCCGTCAATTCACCGTCCGTCCGCCGCGCACCCCAGTGGTCCGGGCTGATCGCCATGCTGCTGCTGATTTTCGGGATCGGTGCCGGGCGACCACCCCGGCTGGGAGCGGCCGGGCCCAGCGCGCCGCTGGGAAATACCACACGGTCGCGCTGAAGGGCGCAGCGTGGTCGCCTGGGGTCACAGCGGCAACGGCCAGACGACGGTGCCGGCCGGCCTGAGCGGGGTTCCAGGTTGCCGCTGGGAGCTACCACACGGTCGCACTGGTCGAGCTGCCTGTCTTCACCAGCGCCGCCAGCACCACCTTCACCTACGGCCGCGCCGGCGCCTTCAGCGTCACCACCACCCAAACGCCGACGCTCAGCGCCAGCGGCCTGCCCGCCTGGGCCGACACACTGACGATCGTCAAAGCCACGCCGACGATCAGCTGGGCCGCGCCGGCCGCGATCTACGCGGGCAGCACCCTCGGCCTAAGCCAGCTGAATGCCACGGCGAGTGTGGCTGGCACATTCAGCTACACCCCGGCGGCGGGCACCGTGCTGGCGGTGGGCAGCCACCCGCTCAGCGTTATTTTTACGCCGACCGACACCACCAACCACACCACCGCGACACAGACGGTCACGCTGGCGATTATCCCGCGCAACGTCTATCTCCCGCTGATCACTCGCTAGTCGGCGGACGCGGCAGTCAGCCTGGGGCACGCAATCACAGAGTGATTGTGGGCATGGTGAAGCCATAATTCTGGATGGTTGAACACGGTGTTGGCTGCAACGAAGAAGGATGCGCATCAAGCATCAAATGACTAAGGCTGGTTGACCAACCTGGTTGTCTCCACTAGCAATGTGCTGTTCAGCGGCTGCAAAAACCTGACGCGCACCCTCATCCCCACCGACCAGCAGTGGGGTTTTCGCGCACTATGAAGTATAAAGATGCGGAGCTCCAGGGCGAACTTATCTTGGGAACCTCCTCGGGCGGCAGCTGCAACCGCAACACTCCCCACGGAATATGTCCAGAAAGTTGAACGGCCAAAGCGCAAGGTCGTCGCACCATCAATCAATGACGGACGTATAGATACGATAATGACCGTGATTGCCTACCTGGGTGTCGTGGGGATCGCTGGCATCCTCTGGTATTTCGGCGCAGACTTTACCCTATCATTCCTCATGGCACTTGCCCCTGGCATCGCTACCCTTGGGCAACCTGGATTATTCCCGTAGTAATCACTGCAGTCGAGCTCAAACTCTGGCCACACGCCCAGAGTGTTTTGATGCGCTGGTTGGTATTCGCTTACGCTGTTAGTGCGATCCGGGCATTACGCCTGCGCTAAGGGGGACTCAATGGATACAGGAATACAGATACTCCTTCTGCGCATAGCAATCGGGCTGATTGCACTGGTAAAAGGCAAGACCATACTCAACGAGTACCGTGAGTTTTGCGCCTGGCGCCCGAATACCGCGCTATCGACCCGATCCGCTGTGATCGCGGGTGAGACGCCTGCTGTTCCTGCTGCCATGCCACCGCTTGCCGTTGATACCCGGATCCTTAGCGGTGCGGGGGCCGCCTTGCTCAACCCGCCTGCAGACCTTCGTGTATCACTGTCGTATATTGCTGGCCATGCGCCGAAACCCTACACGTTCCCGCTTGGCTGGCGGGTTGCGCTCGATGGCAAGGCGACGTGCGTATCCGCAGCATTTATTGGTGATGTGAACCACGTGCTTCTGAGCGGATTTACCGACTCGGGTAAAGACTCCTGGGCCGCTGCTGCACTCATGGCGATGGCGCAAACCACACCGCCTGAGAAGCTGCAGCTGGCCATTATCGATGGCAAGGGCGGCTTGTCCTGGATTGGCTGGGAAGATAAGGCTCATGTCTGGTTTATGGCTGAGGAACCTGAGGAGGTAGCTCCGGCAATGGAACAGCTGACGCTTGAGCGTCAGCGTCGGCAACGGATTCTAAAGGCTGCAAAGTGCGAAAAATGGGACGGGTACCAGGGCGGCGATCTGCCACTTATTGTGGCAACGGTACTCACGGTCAGAGCCTCGTACCTCAACAAAGAGCATCGCGCCTAGTACAGTGCCACCGTGATAATGACGAGCTGAACGGCTAAGGGCAATCCCGTTCAAATACGGGAGGGGAAGAACCGCGTATTTGAACGGTATTGCGGCTAAGGGTGTTGGTTGAAGTCACCAAGATTACCCGCCAAATCTCCAGTGGTGCTGTACTAGTGGGTCACTTGTCACGTCCATCGCCATTGGGCAGCCGCCCGAGATCGGCGGATGGGCCGACGGGTGACGGCACCCGAGCCGCCTTGGCTATGCCGCCGCTGCCGCTGGCGTGC
>DAOTUS010000055.1:0-3279 GCA_034437415.1 Herpetosiphonaceae bacterium | reverse complement strand
GCCACTGGCTATGCCCGGAAGTACGCTATTCGGCTCCTCACCCAGCCGCAGCTGTCCCTCGCGGTCCCCACGCGCTCCCGGCGGCCGTCCAGGAGGCGCTCATCATTGCCTGGCTGGCCGCCAACGCCATCTGCGCCAAGCGTCTTGTCCCGTTTCTGCCCGTGCTCGTTCCCCAACTCGAACGCCATGGCCATCTCACCCTCACCGACGCGGTGCGAACGGCCTTGCTCACGCTCAGCCCTGCCACCGCTGATCGCCTGCTCCGCACCGCCCGCGTCGATCACCACCTCCGGGGCAAATCCACCACCAAAGCCGGCACCCTGCTCAAAAAACAGATCCCGATTCGCACCTTCCAGGATTGGAACGATCTGACTCCGGGGTTCGTCGAGGCCGACCTGGTCGCCCATTGTGGCGGTGCGGTCGAGGGGGCATTTCTCTGTACCCTCACCGTGACCGACGTGGCCACGGGCTGGGTCGAGTGCCAGGCCCTGATTCTGCGCAGCCAGCACACCGTCATCCAGGCCATGGCGCGGGTCCGTCAGCTCCTCCCCTTTCCCTTGCTCGGTGTGGATACCGACAACGGCAGCGAATTCATCAACGCGGGTCTCCTGGCCTGGTGTGCCGAGGCCGAGGTGACGTTTACCCGCGGCCGCCCCGGCAAGAGCAACGATCAGGGCTTTGTCGAACAGAAAAATGGGGCGGTGGTGCGCCAGATTGTTGGCTATGATCGCTTTGAAGGCGAATCGGCCTACCAGCAACTGGCCGAGTTGTAGCGGGCGGTCCGCTTATACGTGAATCTCTTCCAGCCGTCGGTAAAATTGCAGGCCAAGACGCGGGATGGTGCCCGCACCACCCGGCGCTACGACCAGGCCCAGACGCCGCTTCAACGCGTGGTCGCGAGCGCCGGGCTCTCGGCCGATCAGCAGGTCTACCTCGAGCAGTTGTTTGCCACGTTGGACCCGGTCCACCTCATTGCGGCAGATCAGTCTGCTCCAGGATGCGTTGTGGCGCCACGCGGTCGTGGCCACGACGCCGGTGGCCCCGCCGGCACTGCCGCCCGCAGCGCTGGCGTTTGCCCAGACCCATGGCCTCGGGCCGCACGCGCACCAGCCGACCAGCGGGCTGGGCCTGGATGCCACGACGCTCCCGAAGGCCCGCGCCGCACACCGCAGCCCATCGCCGCAGCCACGCGTGCACCGCACCCGGGTCGATCCGTTTGCGGCGGTCTGGGAAGAGGTCTGTGGCTGGCTGACGGCGCAGCCCGAACGCACAGCCACAGCGCTGTTTCACGATCTGCAAACCCGGTACCCAGGACAGTTTCCCGACGTCCAATTGCGCACGCTGTAGCGGCGCGTGCAGACATGGCGGGCACAGGCGCTGTTGCGCTTTGACGACCAATGGCTGCAACAGGATGCCTTTGCGGCGCTGCCGCCACGCCTGCGTATGGAACTGGGCGGGCGGCTGGTGCCAGCGGAGGCCGAGACGGTGGGCTGAGCTGCCGCCAACGCTTCAGCCGCAGCGCTTCTCTCACGGGCCGGTTCGAGCCAGATACGCTGACGTCGTGCACCACCCACGATGGAGCACCCGCTGGGTGTCATAGGGACTGCGGTGTGGTACGATGGGCGTGAGGCAACGACCACCGCTGGGTGTCAGGCACGCTGAGGCACGGTATGATCCGGCTGAGGCAACGACAACGACCTCGGGTACGATTCTTCCGTGATGCAATAAGCGCAAATCTAATATTACAACGCAAGGTCGGCACAGACGTTCTGAACCTTAACATGGTGGGCATGGTATCCTTGTCTTGAAAGCCGCCAAGCGTCTCAAGAAAGGACCATGCCCGTGCTGATTGTAGCAGAAACCTGCCCCGCGCCGGAATGTAATCTCGCCCCACGGGACGTTGAACGGTTGGTTGCCGATCTTGCCGCCTATCATGCCCTGTTTGCGCCGCTGTTTTTCCGGTCCGACCAGGCCGACTGGGCGACCCACTACCTCCAGGGCCTGTTGGGCGACTGCCCCCGCAAATCCATTGAACCGATGGCCCTGGCCCTGGGCCTGAATGTCCGCACGATGCAGCACTTTATTGGTCAAAGCCCCTGGGCCACCGCCCCGCTTGTAGCGGCCCATCAGGCCCTCGTTGCCACCACCCTGGGAGAGGCGGATGGCGTCATCCTGGTTGATGAGTCCGGCGTCGTCAAACAAGGCACCGATTCGGCGGGCGTCGTCCATCGGGTACCCTCTGGGTGATTGTGGCTCGGTTGGCAAAGTCGCCAATAGTCAGGTCGGGGTCTACCTGGGCTATGCCAGTCGCAACGGCTATACCCTCGTGGATGGCCAGCTCTTTGTCCCCGAGGCGTGGTTTGACGCCGATCACGCTGCGCTGCGGACTGCCGTGGATCTGCCGATCACGCTCCGCTTTCAAACGAAACCGCAGATCGCCTTGGCTTTGGTGACCGACCTGCGGGCGCGGGGAATTCTGCCCGCCCAGTGGCTCGCGGCCGATGCCTTGTACGGCGACAGTCCCGCCTTTCGGGATGGCGTGGCGGCGCTGGGGCTGTGGTATTTCACCGCCGTCGCCTGGTCGACCCTGATCTGGCGGCGCCATCCAGCCGTGATCGTGCCAGCATGGTCCGGGAAGGGGCGCAAACCCACCCGTCAGCGACTCAAAACCCCCACGAATCAGCCGTATCGGCTGGATACATTGCTGGGCCGTGTGCCGAAGACCGCCTGGATACGGGCGATCATCAAGGAAGGCAGTAAAGGCCCGATTGTGTGTGATATCGCGTGTCTGCGGGTGACCGACGCCCGCCACGGGCTGCCCGGTGTGCGCCAGTGGGCGGTGTTACGGCGCAGTGTGAGCGATCCGACCGAAGTCAAATACTACCTGAGCAATGCGCCCGCCGACATCTCCATCCGCGAGTTGCTGCGGTTGTGCGGCATGCGCTGGCCGGTGGAGTTGACGTTTGAAGAAAGTAAAGGCGAAATCGGGCTGGATCACTACGAAACGCGGAGCTGGATCGGCTGGCACCATCATATGACTCTGGTGCTGCTGGCCCACCATTTTTTGGTCTGGACGCGGGTGCGGTGGCAGGAGCTGGCCCCGGCCTTGACCCTCTACCAGGTGCGACTGCTGCTGATCAGCGTCTTGCCCAAGCCGATATTCGATGCGGCACGGGCGTTGGCAATCATCGGCTATTACCAGCGGCGAAATCATGCCGCGTATGTCTCCCATCGCAAACGAAAATTGGCCGAATTGGCGGCTCGGGGGGACCTTGCGTT
>DAOTUS010000054.1:0-16985 GCA_034437415.1 Herpetosiphonaceae bacterium | reverse complement strand
CTCGGTGGGCTGGCCGGCGGTCGCCAGAAAGCCGTAGTTCAGCAGGCCCAGGGCAATGATGCCCAACAGCATAAACACCGAGGCCGCAAAGGTGTAGATAAAAAACTTGATCGTCGCATAGATGCGGCGCGGGCCACCCCACATACCAATCATAAAGTACATTGGAATGAGGGTGAACTCCCAGAAAATATAGAACAGGAACAGATCCTGGGCCAGAAACACGCCGAGCATGCCGGTTTCCTGAAGCAGAATCAGCATCATGAAACTGTTGGTGCGCTCCTCGACATTCCAGGCCGACCAGATCGCCAGCGGGGTCATAAAGGTGGTCAGCAGCACCAGCCAGAGGCTGATCCCGTCGAGCGCCAGCGTGTAGCGCACGCCCCACGAGGGGATCCAGTTGAAATATTCGTAGAACTGCATCCCGCCGACATCGCGCTTGAAGTACAGCACCAGCGGCACCGATACGGCAAACACCAGCACGCTCCAGCCGAGCGCAAACACCCGCGCCTGCTCCCGGCGTCCGCGCATAAAGGCCAGGATGAGCGCACCCACAGTGGGCAGGAATACGACCAGCGAAAGGATCGTGAAACCGAATTGATTGATGAAGTTCAAGGGCCGCTCCTATAGTTGGTGGTCAGTGGGCGGGGTCGGCGCCGAGATTACTCGTGCGCCAGCCCCGCCCACCCAACCCTGAATCCTATCGTAAGACGAAATAGCCCAGCACGGCGACCACGCCGACAAGGAACATTAGCGCGTAGGAGCGGACATAGCCGGACTGGAGGGTGCGCAGACTGCGCCCGGTCAGCCCAACCAGGTTCGCCGAGCCATTGACCACGCCATCAATAATCACCCCATCAAAGGCCTTGCCCAGCACATTCGAGATGTACTTGTAGGGCCGGACAAAGATGCCGTTGTACAGTGCGTCAAAGCCCCACTTCTCCTCGAAGATGGCGTAGAAATCGCCACCCCAGCGGTGCAGCGGGTCGCGGTGGGTGGCCTTGATCCGGCGCTCGGCCCGGCGATAGTAGGTGAAGCCGGCCCAGCCACTCAGCAGCGCCAGCGTCATCACAACCAGCGGCAGCTGCCAGTGGAACGGCGCGGCACCTTCCTCAAGCAGCGGCTGAAGCCAGGTCGTCAAGTAATGCAGACCTGGCAGATTGATCAGCCCGCCCAGCAGGCTGCCAACCGCTAGAATAATCAGCGGCCAGATCATCAGCGGGCTGCTCTCGTGGGCGTTAATCGATTTATCGCGCTGCTCGCCGAAGAAGACCATCGCCACCTGGCGGGCCATATAGAAGGCGGTCAGCATCGAGCTAAGAATCAGGAAGATCGCGATCGTGCGATGGGTCTCGCCACCCTCGGCGCCGCTACCATACCAGGCGTGGCCGATGATCTCGTCTTTCGACCAGAAGCCAGCCAGCGGAAAAATCCCGGCCAGCGCCAGCGTGCCGACCATATAGGTGGCGAAGGTGCGCGGCATTTTGTGGCGCAGGCCGCCCATCTTGCGCATATCCTGCTCGTCGCCGTAGCCGTGGATGACCGCTCCGGCCCCAAGGAACAGCAGCGCCTTGAAGATGCCGTGGGTCAGCAGGTGGAACAGGCCCGCGCCATAGGCGCCCATGCCGACCGCCGCGACCATATAGCCCAGCTGCGAGACCGTCGAGTAGGCCAGCACCTTCTTAATATCGTACTGGCCGAGCGCGATCGTCGCCGCAATAAAGGCGGTCGCCACCCCGACCAGCGCCATCAGGTTCATCACCGCCGGCGAAAGCTCGAAGATTGGGGCGGTGCGAATCACCAGATACACGCCGGCGGTCACCATCGTGGCCGCGTGGATCAGCGCCGAGACCGGCGTCGGGCCAGCCATCGCGTCGGGCAACCAGACAAACAGCGGGATCTGCGCCGACTTGCCGGTGACGCCCAGCAGCAGCATCAGGGCAATTGCGCCCGCCGCGCTGTACTGCGAGCCGAGAAATGCGGTCTGGGTAAACTGCAGCGAGCCAACGTTCTCTGGCGCCAGCACCTCGCGGAAAATTAGCGAGTGGAGCTGGCCGCCCTGGGCGTTTTTGGTCAGCGCCCAGATTGCAAACATCGCCATCAGCAGGCCAAAGTCGCCAATGCGGTTGACCACAAAGGCTTTAGTGGCGGCCCAGGGCGGATCGCGCTGCTCGAACCAGAAGCCGATCAGCAGGAACGAGCACAGGCCCACGCCCTCCCAGCCGAGGAACAGCATCACGAAGTTGTTGCCCATGACCAGCATCAGCATGGCGACAATAAACAGGTTGAGATACACAAAAAAGCGCGTCGGGCGCGGGTCGTGGCTCATATAGCCAATCGAGTAGACGTGGATGAGGAAGCCCACGCCGGTCACCAGCAGCATCATCGTGACCGACAGCTGGTCGATCAGGAAGCCGAAGGGGACGCGCAGGTCGCCAGCGGTGATCCACTGCCAGTAGGTGATGTCAAAAAAGCGCCCGTTCTCCTCACCAACCGTGGCTGGCATGCCAAGCAGCTGCACCAGCATCACCAGGGTGAGCCCAAAGGCCAGGCCGACCATCGCGCTGGCGAGCCAGCCGACCCGCCGCACGCCATTGTCGTGGTGGGTCCCGTGGTCAGCGGCGTGGGTATCGTGCGAATCCCCCGGAGCGTGATGGTGGCTCCCGCGCAATGCGGCCGCTCCCAGCAAGGTGTTGATGATCACACCCAGGAGTGGCAGCGCCGGCACGAGCCAGATGAAATTTTCCATAGTGTCTCCAGATTATCAATGATCAATGATCAATGATCAAAAGGTCGGATCAACGAAAATTGATAATTGCTAGCCCTTGAGTGTGCTCACGTCATCGACGTTGGTCGTTTGTTTGGCGCGGAAAATCGAGACCAGCAGCGCCAGGCCCACGGCAACCTCCGCCGCCGCCACCGCAATCACAAAAAAGGTGATCACCTGGCCGTCGCTTTCCGCCCGTGCCCGGCTAAAGGCAATCAGGGCCAGATTGGCGGAGTTCAGCATCAGCTCGACCGACATAAACATCACGATCGCGTTGCGGCGGGTCAGCACCCCAACCACGCCGATGGTGAACAGAATCGCGCTGAGCAGCACATAGGCATTGGTCGAAACATCATTCACGATTAAGCCTCCTCGCGCAGGTGGGCGCGATCACGCCGGGTGAGCACCACGGTGCCGATAATCGCCACCAGCAGCAGGATCGAGATAATTTCAAAGGGCAGCAGGTATTTGCTGAACAGCACCGAGCTGATCGTAACCGGGTCACCGATATTGGTGGCCTCGACCGCCGTCATATCGGGCAGGCGAATGCCCCGGTAGGCCACGTAGCCGCCCTCGACCAGCAGCACAATCCCCAGCAGGATGGCGACTGGCTTTTGCCAGCCGATCGGCTCGGTGCCAAGGTCGGCTTTTTCGGCGCCCAGAAGCATAATCACAAACAGAAACAGCACCATAATTGCGCCCGCATACACCGTCACCTGCACCGCAGCCAGAAATGGCGCCCGCAGCAGCAGATACAGCACCGCCACCGAGCAGAAGTTCAGAATCAGGAACAGCGCGCTGTGGACCGCGTTGGGACTCAGCACCATGGCCAGGGCGGCGAGGATCGCCACAATCGCCGTCAAATAGAAAATCACTGTCGCCATATGGTCTCCAAAATCAACAGGCGGAGCCCAGCGCAAGGCCTGGCCTCCACCTGTCTAGGGCTTACAAATCGATCTGCGCGGGAGGATTGAGCTGTCGACCAGTTTGTTCGAGGACCGGGGGAATCTCGCCATAGCCCTTGTCGGCGGGGACCAGCAGCATATCTTTGGTGTAAATCGAGGAGCGCCGATCGTAGAACGACAGCTCGTACTGGTGCTCCAGCACAATCGCATTGGTCGGGCAGGCATCTTCGCAGTAGCCGCAGAAGATACAGCGCAGCATATTGATCTCATAGGTTGCGGCGTGGCGCTCGCCCGGCGAGAGCGGGCTGCCGGGGTCGTTCTCGCCGGGCACGACGTAGATCGCGTCGGCGGGACAGGCGGCGGCACACAGCGAACAGCCGATACAGCGCTCCATACCGTTGGCAAAGCGTTTGAGCTCGTGGCGGCCGCGGAAGCGCTCGCGCACCGGCCGTTTGACCTCGGGGTACTGCACCGTAATTGGCTTTTTAAACAAATACTTTGCAGTGGTTTTCATGCCTTTGAGATAGGCTAAAGTACCTTTGAGCATATGCGTATCCTTTCTCACAGCGGGCCCAGGTGCGCCGCCCTTCGGTGGTGATTGTTTCGCTAATAGGGTGCATTGCACAGCAAACCGCTCCTTAAAGAAGAGAGCGGCGGTGCATTAATTCGTGAACAGGTACGCCGACTGGCTTGCGCGTTTATTTTATCACAATCCCGGAAACAGAAATCAGCTGCCTGAGCTGGGCTGCGGGGTGGGATTTACGCTCGCCAGCAGCGTTGAGAGGGAGGTGCCACTGCCCGTGATCAATTAAACAGATCGGCGACTGAGTCGATAATTGCGCTTGGCCGATAGGGATAGCGCTCGGCATCGCCGCGGTTCATCACCCCCGAGAGCACCAGCGCGGTGCGCATGCCCGCCTCGGTTCCGCCAATAATGTCGGTGTCCATCCGGTCGCCGATCATCATCGCCTCGGCGGCGTGGGCCGCGATCGTGCGCAGGGCCGTGCGCATCATCACCGGGTTGGGCTTGCCGACAAAGTAGGCCTCGGCCCCGGTCGCCGCCTGAATCAGCGCCATCACCGCGCCACAGGCGGGCACCAGCCCGCGCTCGGAAGGCCCGGAGACATCGGGGTTGGTGCCGATCAGGCGGGCGCCCGCCGCCACCAGCCGCACGGCCTGGGTGATCCGCTCGAAGCTGTAGGACATGGTCTCGCCGATCACGACGTAGTCGGGGTCGTGCTCGGTCTGGGTGTAGCCAACCTCGTACAGCGCCGTCGTCAGGCCGGTCTCGCCAATCACAAAGGCGGTCCCGTTCGGCCGCTGGGTATCCAGAAACTGGGCGGTGGCCAGCGCCGAGGTGTAGATCTCCTCGGGCGCCAGCTCCAGGCCGGTCCGCGCCAGCCGCGCCTGCAGATCGCGGGTGGTGTAGATAGAGTTGTTGGTCAGGATCAGAAAGCGGCGCCCCGAGGCGCGCAGCCGGGCCAGAAACTCCGGCGCGCCGGGGATAATCTGCGCGCCGTGAACCAGCACGCCGTCCATGTCGCACAAGACTGCCTGGACATCAGCAAAAACGCTCATTCGTTGCTCCTCAATAGTTCAAAGCCCACTGGGGCGGCTTAGATCGTGGTGCCAAGCAGCGGGATCACGTCCAGCGGCACGTCGCTCACCTCATCGTGATAGCGGGTGATCATCGCCGGGCGATAGATGCCGCGGTCGGTGACAATGCTGCTGATCAGGTCCGGCGGCGTGACATCGAAGGCCGGGTAGTAGCCGCGCACGCCCTCGGGGGCCATGCGCACGCCGTTCATCATCAAAACCTCGTCGCCGTTGCGCTCTTCAATCGGAATATCCGCGCCGGTGGGAGTGTTTTGATCAGGGCCGTCATATCCCAGCACGTAGAATGGCACCCCGTGGCGTCGCGCCAGCACCGCATTCTGATAGGTTCCGACCTTGTTGGCGATCGAGCCATCGAGCGCAATTCGGTCCGCCGCCGTCACATAGACCGTGATCATGCCCCGGCTGAAGCAAAACCCCGGCATATTATCGGTGATCACCGTCACCGGCGCGCCGATCTCGTGGGCCTGCGAGGCCGTCAGGCGAATCCCCTGGCCGTAGGGGCGGGTCTCGGTCGGCATCACCGCCACCTGCTTGCCGTCCTTCACCACGGCGGTGTAGAGCATCCAGTTGAAGGCCGCGCCCGGATAGCAGACCGTCAGCACGGTGTCGCCGTCGGTCAGCAGCTCCGCCGCCCGCACCCCGCAGCGCTCGGCCGAGCGATCGCCGCGCAGCACCTCGCTGGCGACAAATGTGTAGACCGCATCGCCCGGCGAGCCGTCAGCGTCAAGGGCGGCGCTGGCCCGCCGCTGGGCCGCAGCGAGCAGCGTGTGCAGATCATCGGCGGTCGGCCGGGTGCGGCGCAGGCGCTCGGTGGCGCCGCTCAAGGCCAAGCGCTGCAGATCCCTCGGGAGGCCAGCGGCCTGATCCAGGGCCAGCGCCAAGCCGTAGCCAGCCACATAGGCCAGCGGCGGCCCGCCCTGAATGACCATCGTCTCAATTGAGCGGGCGACGGCCTCGACATTCGGGCAGTCGACCCAGACCGTCTCGGCGGGGTAGCGACGGCGGTCCAGCACCGTCACCAAGCTACGTTCACGGTCATAGCGCAGGGTATCGCCGCGCCGGGTCAGGAGTGGTAACGTTCCAGTCATAGCGTGCGTACTCAATACAAATCAAAAGAAGGCCCAAAAGGCTATAATTGCAATTGTAGCAGAGAACCGACCAGCCAAACCCGATCCGCTGTGGCCGCAAGCAGCCCAAAAGCCAGCCCAATCTTGCGTCCTGATGGTACAATATACGCCAACACCCGTGGCCGGATTACTATTTCGTAGCGTGTTCCAGCGCTCCAGTGAAAGGACCTCCTCCTATGCAATGGCTCAAAAGTCTGTGGTATCGAATCAAGACAATCTTCAGCGCCAACGCCAACGCCGCCCTTGATAATGCCGGGGATCCGGTGAAGCTGGCCGATGAGTACATTCGCCAGCTGACCGCGCAGTACGAAGAGGCTAAGCGCGGCACCGCCAGCGCGATGGCGTCGGCGACCAGGCTGGCCCAGAAGCGCGATCAGCAGCGTGAGCTGGCCGAGCAGTGGGAGCGCAACGCCGTGGCCGCGCTGAACAAAGGTGACGAGGAGCTGGCCCGCACCGCGCTGGAGCGCAAGCGGCCCTACGCCGCCGCCGCCACCGAGTACGCCATTCAGGCCGAGACCCAGGAGGCGCAGGTCAAGGATATTCGCGCCGCGCTCTCGCGCATCGAGTCCCAGATCAGCGATGCCCGCGCCAAGCGCGACCTGATCAAGACTAAGGCCGGCCGGGCGCAGTCGCAGGAGGCGATTGGCCGGGTAATGCAAAATCTCAAAGGCACCGGCGAGATGGGCGATCGGATTGGGGCGATGGAAGAAAAAATTGATGATCGGCTGTACAAGGCCGAGGCGATGGCCAAGCTCGAGACCGATTCGGTCGAAAATCGCTTCGTCGACCTTGAGCGCGACATGGAGGTCAACGACGAGCTGGCCCAGCTCAAGGCCAAAATGAACCAGGGCGCCTAGCCATAAGGCGGGTCTCAGCACCCGCCCTCGCCCAGGCTAAAATGATGAAGGCGGGTCTCAGGACCCGCCTTCGCCGTGCCCGCCAAATGTAGGGTACGTCTACGCACCCGAGCTCACCGCCTCCAGGCCTGCCGCCACGTCCTCGACCGTCAGCCAGCCCGAGCGTGGGAACAGCTTGCCAACCTGGGTCGAGAACAGCAGCGAGTCGCCCAGAACCTCGACGGTCGGCCCCTCAACCACCACCTCGCCCTCGCCCAGCAGCACCACCCGGCCGGCGCACAGCGCCACAAACTCAACATCGTGGGTGACCAGCACGACCCCGCGCCCGGCGGCGGCCTGGCGCTGCAGCAGCTGCGCCAGCGCATGTTTGGCGGCATAGTCCAGCCCACGGGTTGGCTCATCGAGCAGGACGATCCGTGGCTCGGCGACCAGAATCGCCGCCAGCGCCGCCCGCTGCGCCTCGCCGCCCGACAGATCGCGGGGATACGCCGCGGCCAGATGGGCGATTCCCAGCGTCTCCAGGGTTGCGCTGATGTGGCGCTCATCGACCGGCAGCGCGTGGTTGCGCAAGGTGAAGCGCAGCTCGTCGGCCAGCGTGTCGTGGTACAGCAGATCGCCGGGATTCTGCGGCACATAGCCAATCTGCTGGGCCAGATCTTCGACCTGCCGCCGGGAAATGTCCTGGCCATCCAGCAGCACCCGGCCCTGCTGGGGCTGATTTAGCCCGACCAGATGCCGCAGCAGGGTGGTTTTTCCCGATCCGTTCCGCCCCATCACGGCCACAATTTCGCCAGCGCTGAGCGTAAAATCAACGCCCTGCAGGGCTGGCTCGCCAGCGTAGGCGGCGTGGAGCCGAATGGTCTGCAGCAGCGGCTTGCCGGCGGCGGGCGCTGGGCGGGGCGGGGCGGCCGATTGAATGCTGCGGCCCCACAAGCTGCCGGCCTCGGCGGCCCAGGTCTGCGCGACCAGCCGTCGGCCCTCCTTGATCGTCAGGGGCAGCGGGATCCAGCTCAAGAGCTTGCCAACCGCCGCCAGGGGTGGCGGATAGGGCATCAGGGCCAGGATTTCACGCGGGTCGGCGAAAAGATAGGGGCTGGAGTGGGCTGGAGGCTGATCGGCGGACGCGATCACGGCCAGCTCAGCATCCTCAGCCCGATCCGGCTCAACCCAGAGCACCCGGTCGACGTACTGGACCACCCGCTCCAGGCGATGCTCCGAGAGCACAATCGTCAGGCCGAGATCGGCGTTGAGCTTGTAGAGCGCGGTCAGCACCTCCTCGGCGGTGTGCGGGTCGAGCTGGGAGGTTGGCTCGTCGAGCAGCAGAATCCGCGGCTGGACGGTCAGCGCCGCCGCAATCGCCACCCGCTGGCGCTCGCCCCCGGAGAGCGTGGTGATCACCCGGTGGCGCAGGTGGGCGATCTCAACCTGGTCGAGCGCCTCCTCAATCCGGCGGCGCATCACGGTCTGCGACAGGCCAGCGTTCTCCATCGCAAAGGCCAGCTCGTCCTCGACCACCTCGACCACAAACTGCGCATCGGGATCCTGAAACACAAAGCCGATGCTGCCAGCCAGCTCGCGCGGCGGGGTTGTGCGGGTGTCCTGGCCGTCGACCAGCACCTGGCCGGACCAGTGGCCGCCATGAAAATGCGGCACCAGGCCATTGATCGCCCGCAGCAAGGTGGATTTTCCACCGCCGGACGGCCCGCACACCAGAATAAACTCACCTTCGTTGATCGTCAGTGACACATGTTGAAGCGCAGGCCGCGGCGCGGCGGGATAGGTGTAGGTAACATTGTGGAAGGTAATGATGGGAGGCGCCATGCGACTACGATTCGTCATCACGCCGATAGCGATCAGCGACGGTCGGCATTTCCCGCCCGCCCAGCACACGCACGATATCTTCGTCACGCTGGGTGTTGGCGATCTTATCGTTGTACGAGGCAATCCGGCGGTCAAAGGCGTGATCTTCATCGGACATATTGGTTTCTTCTTCCCAGTACCGCCGCAGTACCCGCGAGCCAACGATGATCACGGCGAGCACAAAGATCGCCAGAATTGCTAAAGCTGCTGTTTCCATTTGAATTGCCTCCTGATATACCGATTATAGCATGGCTCCCTCAGCAGGCAGCCCGATTGGCCCAGGAGACGCAAAAAGCGGGGGCTGGCCCCGCAAAGGTATGCCCTCGCACCATGACTTTTCTCCTATTCTTAAGGCCCATTAACGGGCGGCGTTGTGGGCGCAACGCGAAATAGTGCTATAATACGAGCGCCGCATCGGGCCAGATGGGGATATACTTGTTTGTCCCTGGTGCTTTGAGTTTGCAAACTATCGCGTCCTGCCACAGTGCCTGGGCGTGCTGGAGAACAATTGCCGTTATGCCAATTGATGCTAAATCAATTCGAGTGGGTGAAACTGGACTAGAGCGTTTGATTCAATGGTTGCGCTCAACCAACCAGCCGCAAACCTTGGAAGCAATTACAGCCCGCTACGTTGAAATTTTGCGAGCACTGGTAATTGAGGAGGAAGGACGATGACCGAACAACTAGCCGTCACCGTCACAGCACAACCAAGCTGGAGCGGCACCAAAGCCCAACAGCACTTGGCCGAGCGCATCTATAAGGCGATGATGCTGCAGGGGGCGTTTTATCCCGCCGACGCACCAATCCGCCAAACCCTAACCCATCTGGTGACGTATTTTGCGGTGCAGGATAACGTTGACGAGGCCGCGCTAACCACCGAGATTGAGGCTGCAGTCAAGGCCAATCAGGCAGTGTTTCGCCGCTCAACCGCAGAAGATAATCTGGTTACCTATGCCACAACCCGGCTCGGCTACTACACCGAGCCGCCGATTGATACGATGCACTCGTTTGCCAAACGGCTGCACGAGCCCGAGCATCCACTGCCAATTGATGATCTGAATGTGGTGATTACCCGCACCCGCCCAGCCCTGACCACAGTTGAGCCAGTCTATATCTCGGATTACTGGCAACAGCGCTCGCCGGTTCCTGGCGCCGCCGCCGTGGTGCCGCCAGCAGCGGCGCACCCAGCCCAGCCAGCGCCAGCTGCCGCCGAGGTCACCCCGGAGCCAGCTGAAGTCCAGCCAGTCGCCGCACCAGTCGCCGCACCAGTCGCCGCGCCGGTCGCCGCCCGCGCAGCCGCATCAACGGTGATCACCTTAGAGGATGGCACTGCGATCGATCTGGCCCTGCCGGTTGCGACAATTCTGGAGCAGTACGCGCCCCAGCTGCAGCACACCATTGGCGAGGCGATCAACAACGATCCGCTGCGCCGAATCGTGTCGTTTGGCTCCGAGTACTATCCTGAAGATGCGATTGCGTCCTTGAGCAAAGGCGATCTCCGCCGGATCCGCGAGTACATTGTGGAGCAGGGCGAGCCGATGCCGGATATCTCGGTGCTGAGCGATGTGTACTACAAAAATCCCCGCGAGCACGATTTCGGCGCGTTCCGCTTTGCGCTCAACTATCGGCTGAACCGCGAGAAAGATTTCGAGTTCGTCGGTGTTGAAGGCGCCCGCCTGTGGAGTGCCAAGGGCTTGCCCACCGTGGGCACCAAGCGGCTCAAAACCAGCGAGCTTGGTCAGTTTTACGCCTTCCTGGAGGAGAACCCCGAGTTTGACGATAGCCTGAGCCAAACCAGCGCTGCCGATATCAAGCAGACCCGCCAGATTAGCCGTTTCCTGACCTTCTTCGAGTGGGAGTATGGCGCCCTGCCGTACGATGCCGCAATGAAGGCGCTCCTGCCGCAGCCGCTGCTGCCCGAACAGCGCACCGCCGTGCTGCGCATCGAGTCGCCGCAGCACTACACGTTCTATCTGGCCGAGCTGCGCTACCCAACCGCCAACCGCGGCGGCTGGCTGCATGGCCTGGAAGAGTTTTTCAAGGAACATCTGGTGCCCGGCGCGTTGATTACGCTGGCCGCCACCGACGACCCGAGTGTCTGGACGCTCCAGTACGAGGAAACCGCCGGCCAGGAAGTCAAGCTCTTGCAGCAGGACGACAAGAAAAACCGCTACTCGTTCGCCAAACACACCTACTACTGCGATGCCGACAGCGATCTGGTGCCAACCCAGGAGCGGCTGACCCGGCTGAAGAACATGAAGGTGCTGCCAACTGGCGAACGCCGCCGGATCACCTCGACCGCTGGCTATGTGCTCGAACAGGTTGGCCAGCCCCGCCCTGGCGAAACCACCGGCTTCGAGCTGAGCATCGAAGATTTGTTCATGGGCGTTAACGTTCAACGGCCTGCAACCCGCGCCTATCTGCGCATGGCGCTGGCCGAAGAGCAGGATTTCCTCATCGCCGATGATACGTTTGTCTACTTCCCACCGCCGGAAGAAGAAGCGGTCGTTGAGGTGAGCGAAGCCGAAGAAGAATAACCGAGCGAAAGGAGACCCGAATGGCGCGGCATCCGTCCGCGCCATTCGTATATACTATGGCAGAAGAAGAACGCGATTTGGCCGCAAAGCTGGTTCGCATTGGTGATCATATCCAGCCTATTCCCCTCGGTGAACTCAAAGTCCTCTCCGATCTCGATCCCGATGACCTGGCGATCTTTGAGAGCGAGTGGCCGACCTTTGAGACCGGCCATCGGCGCTCGCTGGCCCAGGCGCTCCAGGAAGTCGGCGAAGAAAGCCTTGAGCTGGATTTTCGTGAGGTGTTTATCACGCTGCTGGACGATGAGGATGCTCACGTTCGGGTGGTCGCCGCCCGCGGCCTGCTCGAGGATACCCGACGCTCGACGATGCGGCGGCTCCTGCGGGTGCTCACCAATGATGCTGATGAGGCGGTGCGGGCCAGCGCCGCAACCAGCCTGGGCGCCTGGACGCTGCGGATTGCCGAGGGCGATCTCGACGCCCGCGCCAGCAGCGAGATCGAGCAGGCCCTGCTGGTGGTCTACAACGATCCGGCAACCCCAAATCAGGTTCGCCAGCGGCTGCTGGAGACGCTGGGCTACCTCGGCAACCAGCCAGCAATTGTGAGCGCGATCAAAACTGCGGCAGCGCACAGCAATGAGGACTGGCAGCAGAGCGCCATCTGTGCCATGGGCCACACCGGCCGAAGCAACTGGGTTACGCCGATCAGCCAGGCCCTCAGCTCCGATAACCCGGCGATTCGCTTCGAGGCCGCCCGTGCGGCTGGGAATCTGGCCGAGGTGGCCCGGCCGCTGCTGGCCAATCTCGCCAAGCTGGTCGCCGACCGCGATGTTGAGATTGCGACCGCCGCGATCTGGTCGCTGGGCCAGATTGGCGGTGATGCAGCCCGCCGAATGCTCGAACAACTCGTGCAGGACGCTCAGGGCGCCCGCCTCGACATGGCTACCGAGGCCCTCAACGAACTCCAGTTCTTCGACGATCCAATGGGGAATATCGCCCTCACTGGCGACCCCGATGACGATGATGACGAACTGGACGCTGACGCCGAATAATCTACGGGTGCGGTCTGGGCCAGGCAGGCGCTGATCCTGAGGATCAGCCTGTCTGGCCCAGACTGTATAATCTACCTATGCTTGTCCATTTAATTAATCTATCGACCGACTACCAGCACGTGTATCTATCGCCCCATTTCGACGATGCCGCGCTGTCGTCGGGCGGGATGATTGCGGCCCAGACTGCAGCCGGCGCGCGAGTGCTGGTTGTGACGGTGTGCAGCGCCGCGCCGCGCGAGCCGCTCAATCCGTTTGCGGCCCACCTGCATGCGCGCTGGGGCGGCACCAGCGACCCAAACGCGGTGCGCCGGGCTGAAGACGTGGCCGCAGTGGCTCGGCTCGGCGCCGATCTGCTCTGGCTGGAAGAGCGTGATGCGATCTATCGCCACCCGGCCTACAGCTCGGTTGAGGCGATCTTTAGCGTCCCACTTGCTGCCGACCCGCTGATTGCCAGCCTCGGCCAGCACCTGACTCGGCTGCGCACGCTCCTTCCGCAGGCCCGCTGGTACGCGCCGCTGGCGATCGGCAACCACGTCGATCATCAGATCGCCCAGCTGGTGGCGGCGGATACCCTCGCCGCCAGCGCCGACCTGGTCTGGTACGAAGATCTGCCCTACGCCACGCGCCCAGGTGCGGTGAGCGAACACCTGCAGCGCTATCCTGATCTGACCAGCACCACAATCGATATCAGCCCAACCCTGCCGACCAAGCTCGCCGCGATTGCCGACTATGCCAGCCAGATGGTCGAGCTTTTTGGCGATGTCGCCAGCATGCGCGACCAGATCGGCGCCTACGCGGCTGGCGTTGGCGGCGAACGTATCTGGGCTGCGGCGGCCGAGGCCAGCGTATGACAGTGGCAATTCGCGAGGTCAGCGCCGCCGAGTGGGGCGATTTTGTGGCCACGCAGCCTGAGGCGCACCTGCTCCAGCGGCCGGAGTGGGGCGAGCTCAAGGCCAAATTCGACTGGCAGCCCCAGCGGCTGATCGTCGCCGACGCCTCTGGCCCGCTTGGCGGCGCCCAGATTCTGTGGCGCTCGCAGTGGGGCCTGAAGGTCGCCTATGTCCCACGCGGCCCCGTGTGGGCGGCGGATGAGCGCGCCAACACCGCGCTGCTTAGCGCGCTGGAGCGGGTTGCCCGGCGGCGTCACGCCGTCTTTCTCCGCCTTGAGCCAAATGCGCTTGATGCTGGCACCTTCGACACCCGCCACTCGGCGCTGCTGCTGGCCGGCTACGAGCCAACCGCCCCGCTCCAGCCGGAGGCCTCGATTCACCTTGATCTTGCGCCAGCCGTCCCTGAGCTGCTGGCGGCCGGCTCCAAAGGCCACCGCGCCGACGTTCGCCGGGCCGAGCGCCTCGGGGTCACGGTCCGCGTCGGCACATCCGAGCAGGATCTCGACACGTTTTACGCGATTATGCAGGCCACCAGCGCCCGCGCCAGCTTTGCCATCCACAGCCGCGAGTACTACGCCGCCGCCTGGCACGATTTCGGCGGCGCGAGCGCTACCAGCGCAGCCCGGCTGCTGCTAGCCGACCTCGAAGGCAGCACCGTGGCCGCCTTTCTAATTTTTTGCAGCGGCGCTGAGGCGCAGTATATGTACAGCGGCGCCAGCGAGGCCGGCCTGAAAAGTGGCGCCAACCACGCCTTGCAGTGGGCGGCGATCCAGTGGGCCAAAGCGCGTGGATGTCGACGCTACGATTTCTGGGGCATTCCCAGCGCCTTCGTTGACCTCGAAAACGCCACCGACGAGACTGAACGAGCGCGGCTCCAAGCCGCGGCCGAGGCCACCGGCATGGCCGGCGTGTATCGCTTCAAAAAAGGCTGGGGTGGCACAGTTGTGCGCTATGTTCCAGCCTACGACCGCGTTTTTCTGCGGCCAGCCTACTGGCTGTGGAAACGGCGCAACCAGTAGCGCGGCAGCGAAATTAGCCCGATTTTTGTTTTGGGAGCGATGATGAAACCTCTCCACGAACTGCTCGCCCAGGTTCAGAATACGGCGCAGGGCGATCAAAACGTCGCGATCAGTGCGATCGCCTATGACTCGCGCCAGATCACCCCTGGTGGTCTCTTTGTCGCGATCAAAGGCACCCACACCGATGGCCATCAGCATATCAGCGCGGCCCTGGCCAACGGCGCGAGCGCAGTTGTGTACGACGATCCCAATCAGCCGCCGCCAGCTGAAATTCCCGCCGCTCTGGTGGCAAACGCCAAGATTGCGCTCTCGCCGATCGCCGCCGCGTTCTATGCCTACCCGGCCCACCAGCTGGATGTGATTGGGATTACTGGCACCAAAGGCAAGACCACCACCACGTTTTTGACCGCCGCAGCCCTGGAGGCCAGCGGCGCGGCGGTGGGGTTCCTCAGCACCGTTGATTTTAAGATTGCCGGCCGCCAGTGGGCCAACAGCACCCGTCAGTCCACCCCCGAGGCGCTGGAGGTTCAGGCGATGCTGCGGCAGATGGTTGAGGCCGGCTGTCGCTATGCGGTGGTGGAAAGCACCTCCCACGGCCTGTCGCCGCTGTGGAATCGGCTCGGCGACTGCGCCTACGATATTGCGCTGATCACCAACGTCACCCACGAGCATCTGGATTATCACGGCTCGGTGGAGCAGTATCGCCAGGATAAAGCCCAGCTTTTTCGGCTGCTGGCAGCCAGCCCGCGTGAAAAGACCATCAATGGAGCCGCCACAGCCCCGCGCAAAGTGGCAATTGTGAATGCCGACGATCCCCATGCCGCGCTCTATCGCGCGGCGGCTGGCGCGACAGTGCAGCAGCTGAGCTATGCCATTCACGCCCCCGCCGATGTTCGGGCCAGCGCCATCGAGTCAACCAGCCACGGCCTGCGCTTCACGGTGGAGACCCCGGTCGGAACCTATCGCCTGAGCCTCCAGCTGGTTGGCACATTTTATGTCTACAATGTTCTGGCCGCGCTAACCGTCTGTCTGGCCCGCGAGATCGATCTGGGGGCAGCGATCAGCCGACTGGAAGGCATCACCGGCATCAGTGGCCGAATGGATCAGATCAAGCAGGGGCAGCCATTCAGTGTATTAGTCGACTATGCCCACAATCCCGACTCGTTCGAGCAGGTGATGGGCATGATGCGACCGCTGACAGCTGGACGGCTGATTGCGGTGTTTGGTTCGGCGGGAGAGCGGGATCGGGCCAAACGGCCGATTCAGGGGGCAATTGCCGCCCGCTGGTGTGATGTGCTGTATCTGACCGACGAAGATCCGCGTGGTGAAGCTGGCCTGGCGATTATTGAGGAGATCGCCGCCGGAGCCGCCGCTGAGGGCAAGCGCATCGGCACGGACTGCCACCTGATCCCCGATCGCCGGACAGCGATTCGGGCGGCCCTGGCCGAGGCGCAGGCCAACGATGTGGTCTTGTTACTAGGCAAAGGCCACGAGGGATCGATTATCTATGCTAGCGGCAGCTTGCCCTGGGATGAGCGAACCGTTGCCTGCGAGGAGCTGCAGAGTCTCGGCTATGGTGAAGTTACACCATAAATCCGATTGAGCCGCTCAAGCTCCTTGGTTGAGACCTCGACGAGAAACGGCTCTAGTGCATCAACCACCACCAGGGCTGCGTAGCCCTTGCGCAAAAAGCGATGCAGCTCGCCCATTCCCATCATCTTCGCCAGCATCTTCGTGTTATTGAGCGCCGGGCCGAGCAACGGGATCTGGGCCAACCGATGGACGCGGCGGAGCGAATCACCAATCAGCCCGATTTGTTTAACCCGCGGCGCATACGCGTCTGCACGAAAATAGGCCTCATCATACATGGCCTCGTCGAACGGCACCGGAACATTCATCTTCGCCAACACCTCAGCCAGCTCGTGATCCAGCTGCACCGTAATGTCAAGCAGGTCGAGCGTAACCTCGATATCCCGCATGCTCAAGCCGGGGGCCAGATGGACAAACTGATGGAGTCGACGCGCCTGAGAGTCACGGGCCTGAAAATCTTTTGGGCCGTACATTTCATTGAAGAAAAAATCCGCAAGAATAGTGTACTGACGCTGTTTGCCGAGATGTGAGTAGTCACGCTCCAGGCGTAATGCTTGAAATTCCTGGAGATACTGATAATGTTTTGATCGTTTCATAAGGTATATTTTACCTTAAAAGCCAACAGCACCCGGAAGACCGAGTGCTGTTGGCTTTTCCATGCTGAGGAAGACCTTACTCCAGAGCGCTACCAACGGTGCTGAGTTTGTTATTCACGCCTTCACCCAAGAGGGTCAAAACGCCGATAACCACGATAGCAATAAGAGCGAGGA
>DAOTUS010000053.1:0-18448 GCA_034437415.1 Herpetosiphonaceae bacterium | reverse complement strand
CGGCGAAATTAAAAGTCGATCTGGGTTTTGCTGAGACAATTTCAATTCGACACCTGTGGAAATGGCTCAGTTCGAGTAACCCGAAAGGAGTAGTCTCCCGTATCAGTCCGCACAAATTTACCAATGTTCCAAAGTAGACAGGATTCGAGTAACCCAAAAGGAGTAGTCTCCCGTATCAGCGTTTTGGCGAAGGTATTGATAATGCAACGTTTTTTATTTGCCCTGCCCATTCTGCTCGGCCTGCTCGTGTGGGCGCTGCCGATCGCCGCCCCGCCAGCGCCGGTTGTGATCGACGTTGGCAGCGAGGCCGGCCTGAACAGCTACGGCGAAGGCCGCAATCTGTACAACTTTTTCGGCTGGTCCGAGGCGCAGCCCATCCCCGGCGGCAGCGTGCGCCGCTCGGTCGCTGGCGGCAACGTGATTGTGCCCTGGGCCTTTCGCCTCGGCCAGCCGTTGGACGTGACGGTGCGCTGGTGCGAGTGTGTGGACCACACCGCCCCGCTGACCCTGACGATCAACGGCGCAGTCCAGGAGCTGCCGATCGCGCCGGACTTTCGCACCGACACCTATCGCGTTGAGTACACGCCCACAATCTACGAGCGCGACCTGCGGCTGAGCTGGTCGGCGCCCAACGGCCTGGGGCCAGTGGTGGATACGATCACGCTGACTCCCGTAGCCATCGATGGCCGCCTGGATGGCAGCATCGCCGCCGTTCTGGGGCTGGCGATTGTGGTGGCGCTGGGCTGGCGTCGGCTTGGCACCAGCGAGCTGGCGGCCTGGGTCGGGCTGATCGGCCTCACGCTGCTGGCCGGCCGGTCCGCCTACCAGATTCAGGCGCTGCCCTGGACCGGGCTGGCGGTGCTGGGGCTGGCCTACGCCGCGGCGCTGACCCGCTTTGTCGGCGACTGGCGGGTGCGGGTGGTGGTCTGGATCGCGGGCCTGTGGCTGCTGGCCGCCACGCAGATCCTCGGCTCGTGGGTGCTGGACGATGCCTTTATCTCGTTTCGCTACTCGCGCAACCTGATCGACGGCTACGGCCTGACCTTCAACCCCGGCGGCGAGATCGTCGAGGGCTACACTAATTTTCTCTGGACGATGACGCTAGCGCTGGTGCTGGCGCTGGGCTACGAGCCGCTGGTGGCCGCGCATCTGCTGACCCTGACCTTTGCGCTGGCGACGCTGGTGCTGCTGTACCGCTTCGCCAAAGCCTGGCTCGGCGAGTTTTGGGCGGCGCTGCCGCCGCTGCTGCTGGCCCTCAACGCGCCGTTTGTGCTCTACACCGCCCGTGGCAGCGGCATGGAGACCGCCCAGATCACCTTTCTGGCCCTGCTGGCGCTGTGGCTGCTGTGGCGCGCCCACGACGGTCGATCCGGCCTGATCGCGGGGGTGGCCTGCGCGGTCGTGACCCTGGCCCGGCCCGACGGGGCGCTGGTGCCGCTGGCTGGCGGGATCGGGCTGGTCGCCCTGCTGATCTTTGGGTCGCAGCGGGCCAACACCTGGCGCACGCTGCTGGGCCTGTGTGGCGGCTTCGCCGTCTTCTACGGCCCCTACTTCGCCTGGCGGCTGGCCTACTATGGCTATCTGCTGCCGAACACGTTCTATGCCAAAACCGGCTTTACGACCGCCCAGCTGCGCCGGGGCTGGAGCTACAGCGCCGATTTCGCCACCCTGCTGGGGCTGCGCAGCCTGCTGGCGCTGCTGCTGCTGAGCGCCGTGGCCCTGCTGACTCCGGCCATCCGCCGCCGCCTGAGCGCCGGGCCGGCCCCGCTGCTGTGGACGCTGCTGCTGCTGACGCTGGCCTACGTCGTCGGGGTTGGCGGCGACCATTTCCCCCACGGGCGCTTTTTCATTCCGATCATACCTCCCGTGCTGCTGCTGTTCGCCTATGGCCTGCGCGGCGTGGTGGCGGCCAGCCAGCTGCTGCCGAAGTTCATCGGCTGGGCGGCGATCGGGCTGGGAGGGGCGATTCTGGCGCTCTCGATCGTGCGCAATGTCCAGCAGCTCCCACCCTCGGACAGCCGCATCCCTGGCCGCCCGATCTGGGGCGAGAACAGCGTGGCGCTGAAAAATCGCGAGGTCGGCTACTGGCTGAACGCCAACACCCCGCCGGACACCGTCATCACCACCGGGATCGCCGGGACGCTGCCCTACTACGGCCAGCGCACGGTGATCGACGCCCTGGGGCTGAACGACCTGCACATCGCCCATCTCGCGGTGCCCGATATGGGTTCGGGCGATGCTGGCTCGGAGAAAACCGACCCAGACTATATTTTGGACCAGAAGCCCGACATTATCCCCTTCTCGACCTCGGGCGATTTCCAGCCCATCCCGCGCTTTCAGGCCGAATATGAGCTGATTGAAGTCGTGGGGCCGGAGGGGCGCGGCATCAAACTCTTTGTGCGCCAAGATCGGAGCCGCTGATGCGGGTGCTGTACGCAACTCCCCGCTATGGCGCCCAGTTTATGGGTAACGAGACTCACGGCGAGGTGGTCCAGGCGATCCGGCAGCGTGGCATCGCGATGGATGTGCTGAGCTTCACCACCCGCGATGGCGGCGGCGGGCCGCCGGGCTGGGGGCCGGGGTTCGGCGACGAGGACGTCTATCGGCACCTTCACAGCAGCACGCTGGGGCTGCGGATCGCCAGCCGCCTGAGCAGCCCGCTGCTGCACTACGACCACGTGATCTCGATGATCGTCGGGCTGCTGGCAATCACCCGCCAGCGCCGCTACGACATTCTGCATATCGAGGGCGCCTATCCGCTGGGCGCGGTTGCAGCGCTGACCCAGCCAATTCATCGGACGCCCTACATTGTGACCACGACCGGCGGCGACCTGTTCACGCTGCCCGATCTAAACTACGGCTACGGGCAGTATCCAATCCCACGGCGCCTGATCAGCCTGGCGCTGCGGCGGGCGGCCTGGGTGCGGGCCAACTCGGCGCTGAGTCTGCGGCTGGCGGCTGAGTACGGCGCCAACCCCGCCCGTGCCACCGTGCTGCCGGTCAGCATTGGCCAGGCCTGCTACCCGCCCGCCGCCGTGGCGCTAAGCGAATTTCGGGCGGCCAGCCGAGCGGCGCTGGGCCAGCAGTACGGCTGGGACAGCCGACCGCTGGTGATGTGCGTCGGGCGCCTGTTTCACCTCAAGGCCCAGGAGCTGCTGATCGCGGCCCTGCCAGCGCTGCAGCAGGCGCTGGGCCCGGTGCAGATCTGCATTGTCGGACCCGACCGCGATGGCTACCGCGAGTTTTTGGAGCAGACCGCCCGGCAGGTTGGGGTGGCCGAGGCGTGCACGTTTACCGGGGTCGTGCCCAACACCAGCATCAACCAGTACCTGGCCGCCGCCGATGTCCTGGCGGTGCCATCGCGGCTGGAGGGACTCAACCGAGTCGTGATCGAGGCGGCGGCGGTGGGCACGCCGAGCGTCGTCAGCGACGGCGCGGGCGCCGCCGAACTGATCGCCACCTACGGCTGTGGGCTGATTGTGCCGCGCAACAATGTGGCGGCCCTGGCCCATGCCATCGAGCGCATTCTGGCCTCGCCAGTGGCCTGGCAACAGCTGCACCAGTCCAGCCAGGCGCTCGCCGCCCAACAGCGCGCCAGCGGCGTCGCCGACGCCCTGGTTACTATGTATCAACGTATCCAGGGAGGGCCAGCGACGCTGCGGGATAGCGCTATCAGAGAACTATAATCAAGCTATCATCTAAATGGCGGGTTAATGATTGGACAAATCAAGTGAGAGCATTACAATAACACCCTAACCAATATAGGCCATAACGCTGCGCGAGATGAAAGCAGCAAAGGTTTAATCTACATCGTGATCCTGCTCTGCCTCATGGCGCTCGGTCATTCGTAGTTCTCATATGGTTAGGCTAACAAAACCTAGTTTGTTCGGAAAGGAACGGTTATGCAAAAATCACGCCTGACACTCTATAGTCTGCTCACATTCCTAGCGATTGGGCTGGCAATCGGAGTATACACCTTCACCACGACCGCCCAGCAAGGAATTGTTGTGCAAGTGGTTCCAGAACCGCTGGCAGCCGACAAGATTCCTGAGGCGCCTGAGGTCAGCCTGCCGGCCGCCAAAAACAGTGTGGTCGATAGCGAGCGCTTTGATGTCAAACCAGTGGACTGGACCCAGATCGATACCTCTATTTTTCCTGAGTACCAGGCAAAGTGGGATGTCAGCGCCAACAAATTAATGGTTGGCATGCCGCTTGGCAGCGCACCAGATGGTGCTGAGGTGATTTTTCTCTCCAATCACAAAGCGAGCGAACAAAGCGTGGTTGCCGCCCAGTTCTTCCCCCAGGGCAATCAGGTGATTGGCCTGGTGTTTGGCTCGTCAGATGCAGGCTACTACCTTTTCCGGGTCTTTGCCGACAGCTCAACCCTGCCGCATCGCCGCATGCTACAGCGTTTCGACGCCAAAGATGGCTACACCACGATTGCTGACGATACAAAAGGCGCCGGCTATACGTATGGCCAGTGGCAGGAGCTACGGGTTGAGCGCAGCGGCAGCACGATTGTCTGCTGGTTTGCTGGCGAAAAAGTGTTTGAAGTCGAAGACAGCACCCTCGGTGCAGGTGTGGCTGGCGTCTATACCCTGAACATGGGCGACGTGTACATCGATAATTTTACGGTTGCACAACCGTAGCGTTGTTAAACTAGAGGAGTGTTCCAATGATGAAATCACGTCGCATTTCTAACCGAATGGTTCTATTTACCGGATGTCTGCTGCTGATAATGCTGGCAACCTATAGTATTCGATCAGCTGTGGCGATTGGCGGATGGAGTGGCGCGTCGGCGCTTACCGGCACCACAACTGCCGGTGTCTACCCGGATATTGCGGTTGATAGTACCGGTGTAATCCACGTTATCTATGAGGAAACCGGCACTAACCTGAACGGTGATCGCTTCATTAAATATACAAATAACAAAGGTGGCACGTTCAGTGCGGCCCGCAATCTTTCGGGGCCGCGCAAGTTTTCCAATAGTGCAACCCTTAGTGTTGTCACTATTGGTGGGGTGGTGCGGATTCAGGTTACCTACGAAGGCCGAATTGATCCTGGAAAGCTCTTAACTACCCATGTTTTTAGTATTGCTTCCAATGATGGCGGCACCACCTGGGGTCCAAACATCGACGTAACGCCCAATCTCACCTCCTTTAAGCCTACGGTGCATATCGATGCGACCGGGACGGTTCACGTTGTTTATGCTGGCTTTGAAGATCAATCATTCCTGAACATCTTCTACAGCTACAACGCAGGTGGCGGCTGGTCAGCGCCACAAAAAATCGCCAGCCGTAAAGATGGCGATTCCTATAACAACTTCCCGACGATTGAATCAACCTATATCAACAATGTTGTAACCCTGCATATGTTTTTTATGGGGCAGGACACTGGCGGCGGCGAGGTTGGCAAATGGGTCTTCTCGCTGCGTAAAGTCGGCGCCGCTGGCTGGACAGCCCCGGTCGTTCGGGGTACCGGAGGCGCGAATTTCCCCAAACTAGTCGCAATCGGCAGTACTGTCCACGCCACCTGGCAGGGAGTAGTCTCAGGCTCGGATGTCGAGCCATATTATAGTGTCTCGGCTGATAATGGGGTCTCGTGGACGGCACCAGTCTCACGCGGCACCAACACATCTCCTCAGGGTAATCGCCCGGATCTTGCGCGGGCAACCGATAACTCTTTGATGCTGGTTTGGGATGAAGGATTCCAGAATGCCGAAAATCCCCCCAAAGGCGATATCTGGTCAAACTACTCACCGAATAGTGGTGTGTCCTGGACGGGCGCTAAGCCGATCTATCAAGCGCCAAGTTTCTCGCTGGAGAGTGAAGTGGCTGGCTCGTGCGAGAACTACCACACGGTCTGGCACGACGCAAGCAGTGGTTTTTTCCGAATCTTCTTCAGCCAGACTGGTCCAGCAATCTCGGGGAGCTGTGTTCCGACCGCCACCCCAACGCCATCCTCCACCCCAACGCCAACCACGCCCCCAGTCGATTTCACGGCCACCCGCACGAGCGCCAGCCCAACCAAAGACGCGAACGTCACTGTGCAGCTGGCCAACTACCAGGGCAGCCCCAACCAGCTCCGCTACAGCACAACGCCGTTTGGCGCTGGCGACGCTGTGCCGGACTGGGGACCAGTTCCCGGCACCAACACCTTCAGCCTGAATGTGAGCAGTGCGATCAATAGCTCCTGTACGGCCACAATCTACATCCAAATGCGCAACTCCACCTCGGGCGCGTTCTCACTGGTCAAAGAAATTACGGCCAGCATTGATACAGCGGTTCAGTCCGACGTGGCGATCTATTCAATCCAGCAATCACCCTTCCGAGCTGAGAATAAAGTCGTGTCCGGGCAGATCAACGCGCCTGATGGCGGCGACCCATACTACACCCGCGACCGCACCTTCGCCTACATCATTGGCCAGGAGCCAGCCGGGTGTTCGCAAATCAGCAAACATAGCGTCGAGAACCTGAACCCGCCAGCAGCAAGCTATCCATATGGTGGCTATGCGGTCTTTATGGATCCATTCGATGAAAATCCCGACTCGAATGGCGGTGTGCTCTACAACGAGCAGGCGGTTCAGCCAACGGTTATGGTCACCGATACCTTGGGCAACGTCAAGACTGTTCACAGCAACCTGTTCTACGATGATGATCCGCCGGTGCTGACCGCTGGTGGAACCAGCGCGTTCCCGATTGGCGTAGCCAGCGACAGCCTGGCAGTTACGCTGGTATTTACCGCAAGCGTGACCGATGATGGCTACCAGAATGCGGCTCCAACCAACAAAAAATACTGGGGCATCTGGATTGTGGCCACGAAAACCGCCACCGCGCCAACTCCGGCAACCTTCCAGCAGTATGGGCAAGTTCGCAAGCTTCCCGCCGGTGCAACCAGCCTCAAAAACGTCCTTCTGGTCAACGGCCAGACCGACATGAGCGTGTACGGGATCCGCTATGTCCACATCCGCTTCCTTGACGGGGCAGGTAACTACACCGAAGAAGTGATTACCTCGCCACAGATTACCCTAAACCAAGGGTTCAAGGGTATTCTCACCTACCTACCGCTGCTTCGGAAATAACCAGCCACCTGAAGCGGGCAGCGAAGGGACAGCCGAATGGCTGTCCCTTCGCTGTGTCTGGCGACCACACCCCGCGATCAGCATTTTCATGTATCATAGCGAGCGACAATCCATTTAGGACTTCTACCCTATGCGTATAGCCTATATTGCTTATCCAACCAGCCTGCTGCTCGCCTCCGCCAACGCGATTCAAACCTGGACAACCCTGCGCGAGCTCAGGCAGATCGCCCCGGACACGCTGGTGATTATTCCCCGCTGGCTCCGCGAGCCGAGCCGTTTCAGCGAGGTCGGTGCCATCCATCTGCCGCGTCCGGCGATTGGTAAACTCTCCCGTCTGTACCGCTCGACGCTGTGGTATTATGCGGAGCGCAGCGCGTTTGCCGCGATGAGCGCCGCTGTGGTAGGCTGGCAGCAGGTCCGGGGCCGGCCCATCCAGGCGGTCTATATTCGCGAGGTGATTGGCGCCGGGTGGTGGTCCGCAGTCTGGGGGCCGCTGCTCGGGATTCCAGTCGTCTATGAGGCCCACGATCTGGAGAGCTGGAACCCTTCACGGGCCAAAGAGCGCTGGGCGCAGCCCTTGCTCAATCTGCTCGACCGCGTGGCCCTGCGGCGGTCGGCGGCGGTCGCTTCGCTCACCGAGGATTTTCGGCGCCTGCTGGACCGCATCGGCTGGCGCAGTCCCGCCGATGTGGCGGTGATCCCCGATGCGTTCGACCAGTTTATGTATGCGCCCGGCGATCGGGCGGCGGCCCGGCGGCAGCTTGGCCTGCCCGCCAGCACGCCAGTGATTGTGTACGCCGGAATGACCTTCTCATACCGTGGCCTCGAGCGGCTGGTCGATGCCTTTGCCGCACTCCAGGCCGATCATCCAGGGGCTTTGCTGCTGTTTGTCGGCGGGCGCCCGGCCGAGATCGCCCGCTTTCAGGCCCAGGCCGAGGCGCTTCAGCTTGGCGCGGCGGTGCGTTTTGTTGGGCCACAGCCGCAAAGCGCCACCCCGGCCTATCTCCACGCCGCCGATGTGCTGGTGATCCCGGATACCGTCACCGATGTCACGGCCTCGCCGCTCAAGCTGTTTGAGTATCTGGCGGTGGAGCGCGCGGTGGTGCTGCCGAATATTCCGGCACTGGCCGAGGTGCTGCCAGCCGAGGTCGGGTACTATTTCCAGCGGGGCAACACCCTGGCGCTGGAGCAGGCGCTCCGCACCGCCCTGGCCGATCCGCAGCGCAGCGAGCGCGAGCAGGCCGGCCGCCGCTGTGTTGCCGAGCACACCTACACCGCCCGCGCCCAGCGCATTGTGGCGGTCTGTCAGAAGGTTATGAAACTGGGTTAGCTGTTCGGGGGCGGCCTGCGCCGTCACCCTGCGATACGATAGGTTGTTAAAAAGATGAAGATTAATCAGCTGATTGAAGATTATGGGCGCACGATGCCGCCCGAGGCCAAGCCAGCCTACTTTCGGCTCCACCGCTACCGTTTCCGCGATCTGCTGCGGGCGCTGCCGCCAGCTCCGGCGCGAATCCTGGAGATCGGCACCACGCCGGGCACCTTCACGGGAATCCTGCGCCGGGCGGGCTATGAGGTGGCCGGGATCGACCTGTTCCCTGAGGGCCGCGCCGCCCTCTGGCAGGAGCTTGGCGTCGAGGTGATGTTCTGCAACCTTGACGAGCAGCCCATCCCGTATGCCGATGGCTCGTTTGATGCCGTGGTGTTCTCCGAGGTGATCGAGCATCTGGCCGGGTCGCCGATCAGGCCGCTGCGCGAGATGGCGCGGGTGCTGAAGCCGGGCGGCCGGGTGGTGATCTCGACGCCCAATCAGTTTTATTTCAAGAGCCGCATGAAAACGCTAGGCGATGTCGTCCTCAACCGCCCGTTCGAGTCGTTCAGCGAGTTTACCCGCTCGATGCAGCTCGATGGACCGCAGCGCTACTACAATCACAGCCGCCTGTACACAATGCCGGAGCTGCACTGGATGCTGGAGCAGGCCGGGATGAAGGTGGCGCTGGAGCATTTTGGCGATGCCTGGGAGCGTGTCGGCATCGAGCGCGGCCGGGTCGTGCAGCACCCGCTGCGGGTCGCCACCAAGGCGGCGCTCTGGGCGCTCACCGCCCTGCGGCCGCGCTGGCGCTCGATGCTGCTGATCGTCGGGATGAAAGATAAAGGCTAGGGATGAAGGCACATCGACTCACCTTCCTGCCAGCGATCGGCGGCTGGCTGCCGCGCCAGCGGGGTGCGCTGATTATTGCGCTGCTCTGGCTGGCCCTGCTACCAATCGGCCTGTTTCGGGTCTATGCCACCGATGAGGTGCAGTATTACGCCTACCTCCGCTCGGTGTATTTCGATGGCGACCTGGATTTTGCCAACGAGTACCGCCATTTTGCCGCTATCGGGATCGCCAACAACGATCCGGCGGTGTTTAACGCGCTGCTCAGGGATCACCCGACCGACCCGGCGCTGAACCCAACCACCGGCAAGTACCGCAATGTCGCCCCGGTTGGCGCGGCAATCCTGTGGTCGCCGTTCTATGTGGCGGCCGATGGGCTGGTGCGGCTGGGCAATGCGCTGGGCGGCGCGACGCCCGCCGATGGCTACAGCCAGCCGTATATCTTTGCCGTCTGTCTGGCCTCGGCGTTCTACACGCTCCTGGGGCTAATCCTCTCGTACCGGCTGGCGCGGCGCTGGGCGGGCGACTGGGCCGCGACGGTTGCGACGCTCACGATCTGGCTGGCCTCGCCGCTGGTCTGGTACACCTACATTCAGATCCCGTGGTCGCACGGCGTGGGGCTGGCCATGGTCGCCCTGTTCCTGACGATCTGGCTGGGTCCGCCCGACGAGCGGCGGCTGGCCGAGCAGCGCTCGCAGCGGTCGATCAAGCGCTGGCTGGCCCTGGCGGTCGTCGGCGGGCTGATGGTGCTGGTGCGCGAGCAGCTGGGCCTGTTCCTGCTGCTGCCGGCGATCGAAGGGCTGGTGGCCTACTGGGGTTTGATCAAAGCCCGCAGCTGGGGCGATGTCGGGCGGCTGTTTGGGCGCCACAGCCTGTTTCTGGCCGTGTTCGTGCTGACCCTGCTGCCACAGCTTGGCGCCTACCAGATTTTGTACGGGCAGCCCCAGCCATCGGGCACCGTCTCAGGCAAGCTCAACCTGATCAGCTACAAGTTCTTTCACACCCTGTTCGATCCCCGGCGCGGGGCCTTTTTGTGGAGTCCGATTCTGGCGCTGGCCCTGGTCGGGCTGGTCTTTTTGTGGCGCCGCGACCGTCTGCTGACCATGCTGCTGGCCTGTGGATTTCTGGCCCAGAACTATATCAATGGCGCGTTTGGCTCGACCTGGCACCTTTCTGGGTCGTTTGGCTTTCGGCGGCTGCTTGAGTGTACGCCGATTTTCGTGGTCGGGCTGGCCCTGCTGATCGAGCGCATCGATTGGCCAAAAGCCGCGATCGCCACCCTGGCGCTGCTGTTTGTGCTCTGGAACGGCGGGCTGATCGTGCAGGCAACGGTCTCAAACCCTAAAATCAAAGCGGGCCTGACCTGGGACACCATGCTGGAGGCGCAGCTTGAGGCGCCGCGGCGGGCCTGGAGCAAAGGCTATCAGCTGCTCTTTGATCGATGTGCATTAATGAAGAATTGTCAGGAGGGTCAACAATGATCGTGTATTTAGTCCGCCACGGCATCGCCGAGGATTGGGCCTCGAGCGGTCGTGACCGGGATCGCCGCCTGACCGAGCGCGGCCGCAAGCGGATGCAGCAGTGCGGGGTGGGGCTGAAACGGCTCGGGGTTAAGCTCGATGTGATTTTGACCAGCCCGTTCCTACGCGCCGCAGAGACCGCCAGCATTATCGCCGATGCCCTCGGCGCCACCGAGCGGCTGCAAACCAGCGAGGTGCTGCAGTCCGGCGGCGGCGCCGACAAGTACATTCGGCAGCTGCTGCACGACCGCACCGGTGAGATTATGGTCGTCGGGCACGAGCCGGAGATGTCGCTGATGACCGCCGAGCTGGCCGGCGGTGGCACCAGGATTGTCTTCAAGAAGGGCACGGTCTGTCGCATCGACCTGCTCGACTCCAACGCCCACGGCGAGATCGTCTGGCTGCTGGCGCCTAAGATTTTTACGGCGCTGGGGAAATAGCGGGGATCGGGGATCAGCTGACGCCCAGGGCTGTCCGCGTTGGCTGAGCCTGTCGAAGCCAGATATTTTGGCTTCGACAGGCTCAGCCAACGGATTTTCCTGCATTTCACCCAGCTTCTAACCCCGCCACCGCGCTAAAAGCACAGGCCGCCAGAAATCATTCTGGCGGCCTGTGGGTTTCTCTTGATTGATACGTAATAGCTCTCTGGTTTGATGTTGACCCTCGGTTACCCCTGGTGGCGATGTATGGGCTACGGTGTCTGGATCTGGGCCAGCTCATCGGCGTTGATCACGCGAAACTGGTTGCTCTCGGCATCGTTGATAAAGACCATCTCCTCCTGCTTCACGCTGACCAGCATATCGGGCCGCTGGTCGGCGTTCACATCCTCGAAGCGCAGCTGGACGGGCGTGAGATCCTCGCCAGCCCCAAACAGGTAGGGGCCAACAATTGTGCGGGCTTTGACCGGGTCGCCGCCGGGCATCTCCATAATCACCACGCGGCGGTCCAGGTTCATCGCCACAAAATGCGAGGCCAGGCCGTTGCCCTCGTCGTGGCCAACAAACGCCGACATCTGCACGGTTCGCGGCCGACCATACTTCATATCATCGTATTTAATCCCCACCCACGAAACAATCGGCGAGAGCAGGGCGTTGGCGACAAACAGGGCCATAATCAGCGTGACCAGATACACGAATGCGTTCGCGGAGGGCAGGGTGCTGGCTCGGCGGCGGCTATGGGGGATTGTAATCACTGTGGTGGGTCTTGGGCGGCGGACAGCTTCACTAGAACGGAGATCGCGGCTCGTAATAGCCATTGGGAGCCTCCTTTGGGTCAACATCAGAGAGCGGAACTGGCTTTAGTATAGTAGAACATATGTTCTGTGTCAAGCGATTCAGCTCCCAAATCGAAACATTTGTGTGTATTTCAGTCGTATGCAGGTAGGTAGAACCGGCTTTTGACCAGGCTGGGAGCAGACAAAGCGCCGCTTCACAGAAGCGGCGCTTTGTCGTGCTGTCAATTCCAACCAGGCTAGAGGCTACTCGAAGCGGACCGCGCGCATGCCGTTGAGCGTGACCAGCAGCGATACCCCAACGTCGGCCAGGATCGCCAGCCACAGTGAGGTGCCGCCGAGCAGCGCCAGGGCCATAAAGATGAGCTTGGTGCCCAGGCTGAAGACGATGTTCTGGGCCATCAGCCGCCGGACAAAGCGGGCGATCCGCAGGGCGTAGGGCAGCTGATGCAGGTCGTTGGCCATCAGCACCACGTCGGCGGTCTCCATGGCCTGGGCGCTGCCGGCGCCGCCCATCGCAATCCCAACATTCGCCGTCGCTAGCGCTGGGGTGTCGTTGATGCCGTCGCCGACCATCGCCACGGTGTGGTACTGTCGCTGGAGCGCCTGCAAGGCCGTAACCTTATCGGCGGGCAGCAAATGGGAACGCACCTCGGCGATGCCAACCGCCGCGCCGACCGCCTGCGCCACCGTGGCGTTATCCCCGGTCAGCATAATTGGGGTGATATTCAGATCCTTGAGCTGCTGAACGACGGCGCCGCTCTCCGGCCGAATCATGTCGGCCACGCCGATCAGGCCGCGAACCCGGTCGCCGTCACACAGCAGCATCGTGGTCTGCCCGGCGGCCTCCAGCGCCCCAACCTGCTCGCAGATCGCCAGCGGGTGCGGGTGCTCGGCGTCGAACAGGGCGTGGTTGCCGACCGTGATCAGCTTGCCGCCCACCTGGCCCTGGACGCCACGCCCAGCCAGGGTCAGCACCGACTCGGCGGCCGCATAGGTTGAGGTGAGCGAGCGCTGCTCGGCGGCCTGGGTCACCGCGCGGGCCAGCGGGTGGGCGCTGCGGCGCTCGACTGCGGCGGCCAGCGCCAGCACATCGTCGCACAGCGCACAGTCAATGCCGGTCACACAGTCCAGCGCCCGGCTGGTGGTCACCGTCGGCTCGCCGCGAGTCAGCGTGCCGGTCTTGTCGAAGGCCAGCGCCTGGACTTTGCCCAGCGTCTCAAGATGCAGGCCGCCTTTGATCAGCACACCGTGGCGGGCGGCCGCAGTGATGCCGCTGATAATCGTCACCGGGGCGCTGATCACCAGCGCACACGGGCAGGCGATCACCAGCAGGGTCAGGGCGCGGTACAGCCAGACCGCCCACACGCCGCCAAGCAGCAGCGGCGGCAGGATGGCGACCAGCAGCGCCAGCACGACCACGCCGGGGGTGTACCAGCGGGCAAACTCATCGATCAGGCGCTGCGAGTTGGCCCGCGAGCGCTGGGCCTCCTCGACCATTCGCACGATCCGGCTCAGCGTGGTGTCGGCGCTCAGATGGGTCACACGCATGCGCAGCGCCCCATCGCCGTTGATCGTCCCGGCAAACACGGGGTCGCCGACCGCCCGATGGATCGGCAGGCTCTCGCCGGTGATCGGCGCCTGGTTCACGCCACTGGATCCGGCGGTGATCACGCCGTCGAGCGCAATCCGCTCGCCGGGCTTGATCAGCAGAATGTCGCCGCGCTGCACCTGGGCGACTGGCACGGTCTCTTCGCGCTCGCCAACCAGCCGCAGCGCCTGGGCCGGGGCCAGATCAAGCAGGCTGCGCAGGCTTTGGCGGGCGCGGTCGGCGGTGTAGCCCTCCAGAGCCTCACCAATCGCGAACAGGAAGATCACGGTCGCGCCTTCGAGCAGGTCGCCCAGCGCCACCGCGCCGACCGCCGCAATCGTCATCAGCAGATTGATCGTGAAGGTGTGGTTGATCCGCAGCGCTTGCAGGCCCGAGCGGGCGATCGGCCAGGCGGCGATGGCCATTGCGGCGATAAACAGACTGTGGCGCAGCGGCGCCGAAACCTTGAGCAGCGTCAGCAGCAGGCCCACGATAATCAGCGCCCCGCCGATCAGCGCCAGCCGGGTCTCGGGGCGCCGATACAGGTATATCCCGAAGCCGCGCACGCCGCCGGGGGACGGCTGCGAGCGATCGGGGGTATTTTCCGGGGTGGCGACACTGTAGCCGAGCGCAGTCACCCGCGCCTCGACCGCAGCGGGCGCGACATCGCCGGCCACGCGCAGGGTGCAGGTGGCAAAATCCACCTCGGCCATCTGCACGCCGGCCAGCCGCCGCACGCCATCGCCCAGCGTCTGCGCACACGCGGTGCAGTCCATCCCATTGATTGTATATGTTTGCATCGCCACCTCAGTTCAAAAATCAAAAAAATGCGTGCCAAACGCCCGCTCAGCTAGAGTGCTGGGGCGCTCTGAAGATGCTGTTCGTGCTGAATCGCCTGGGCCAGCAGGGCTTTGATGTGGTCGTCGTCGAGGCAGTAGGTGACGGTGCGGCCGTGTTTGTGGGCGTGGACGATGCGCAGCGCCCGCAGCAGCCGCAGCTGGTGCGACACCGCCGAGTCGCTCATGGCCACCGCCGCCGCAATCTCGCCGACGCAGCGGTCGCCGTGCTGCATCAGGGTGATCAGAATGCGCAGGCGGGTCGGGTCGCTCATCGCCTTGAAGATGCTGGCAATCTGGGTGATGCCGCCAGCGTCGATCGGTTCAATGCCTGGGATCAGCATATAACACCTGAATATATGAATAACCATTCATATATTAGTCTAAAAAATCTGCCGCGTCAAGTGCGCGACGCGGCATGGCGGGCTAGCGGCCCCGCTGCGCGAGATCGTGCTGGAACGACTCACCAGGAGGGCGCAGCAGCAGCATCTCGCGGGAGTTCGGATAGCCCGGCTCGTTGGCCCGCCCGACCCAGCGTTTGTAGACCGCGACCAGCGGCTGAACCCCGAAGGCGACCGCGGCAAGCTGCAGAGATATCTCATCGAGCCAGGTGAAATAGTAGATATAGTATCCGAGCATCCCACAATACATCGTCCAGCCGGCCATGCGCTTGAGCGCATACTCGTGGCGGGTATGCCAGAACATCACCGCATAGCCCGCCATGATCCAGCCATAGCCCAGGACAATCGCCAGCAACAGCAGGATATGCCAATTACTCGCCAGCTTTTGCAGCCATGTGATGACATTCATCTTAATCTCGCTTTCAGTGTGTATATCGCCGATGCTCAATCGCCGCCTAGAAAAACGGCCCAAACCCGAAGATCAGCTTGGTCAGCAGGAAAAAACCCAGCGTTATCGCGATGCTGAGGGCAACAATTTTGGGCAGACTCCGCACAAATCCCCCCAAATCGAATATTTCGCCCAGGCGCATATCGGGCTGTCTGGACGCGGCGGGCTGGCGCAGCAGCAGCAGATCGCGGGCGTGCGCATAGCCCGGCTCTTTGGCGCGGCCATGCCAGCGCTGGTAGATCATCACCATTGGCCAGACAATGTAGACGGTATACCCAAAAATATTGAGCAAAAGCATTCGCCAGCCGTACAGATCATGCCTGTCGACGAGCAGCCCATTGGGTCCAGTCAGGTTCCACGTCTGTACGAGCGCTATGCTACAAAATATCGTCCAGAGCACGAGTTTATTCAGCGGATAGGCGCGGCGAGTGTGCCAAAACATCACGCCATAGCCCACAATCATCCAGCCATACACCAGCGCCACCACGATCAGCAGCGGTATGGACATGCCTGCCGCCAGCTTTTCTATCGATGTTACATCCATTCCACATCTCTCCCTCAGTTCGAAAACGCCGCTTCCAACAGCGAGATCAGCCACAGCACAACGGGGATCGTGGCCAGAATCGCGATCCCACCGAGCAGGCCCCGCCAGCTAAACCGTTGGCTGGTGTCGGGGACAATATCAAGTGGTACGAACAAACCAGCCGCGGCGTTGCGCATTGGCGGATCGACCAGCGCTGGCGCCGAAGATTGACGCTGGCCGGGCTGCTCAAATAGAATAGCAGCGAACAGTAATACCACAAAAAGGATGTGCAATGCCAACTCTAAACTTAAATCAGGCCAACACAATCATCGATGCCGCCCTCGCCGAGGGGCGCAAGCGCGATTTTGCGCCCCTTGTCGTCGCGGTGCTTGATACGGGCGGGCATCTGGTGGCGTTCAAACGCGAGGACGGCGCCGGATTCGCCCGCTTCGATATCGCCTACGGCAAGGCCTGGGGCACGCTCGGCATGGGCTTCACCAGCCGCGAGCTCAGCGAGCGCGCCGCCAAAATGCCCACCTTCGTCGCCGCGATTGCCACCGCAACCCAGGGGCGCATGGTCCCATCGCCAGGCGGAGTGCTGATCTTCGGCGCCGACAACACCGTCGTGGGCAGCGTGGGCATCTCGGGCGATATCGGCGATAACGATGAGCTGTGTGCGATTGTCGGCATCGAGGCCGCCGGTCTGACCGCAACCCCAGGCAGCCCCAAAAGCTAGCCCGCGAGCGGATGGCTTTGGGTCTGGCGAAAAGCAGGAACCAAAAAACCTTGGATCGATCCAAGGTTTTTTGTTGCTAAGCGGACATACTTCAGATGGTGTGGAGTGCCACTTCAGGGTATTCATCCCAGGTGCGATTATCGAGCAGGCGACCGCCTTTTTTAGGGGTTCGCCCGCCCCACTGCTTGAAGAAAAAAGCCACACCACCAAGCTGGCATACATCACGCAGCTCCGTGACCCATACAGCCTCACAAGGACGATGACCAGGACCACTTTCACCGCCAGCAATCAACCAATCGATATCTTGCAAATTCAAACCACTTAATGAACCAAGCAAGGGTTCGGCGCTGATAAAGCGCACCGCTGCTGGAACTTTCCGGAGTTGGTCAACTCGCCACTGATACTGAATAGTCTCGACCGACACACCCAGCCAGATATGATCAGGCCAAATCGGCGACTCGGTATATTCAGAGAGCTGTTGCGTTATCAGTGGGACCAGGCGGGCCAAGCGGGAAGGTCGTTTGGTTAGGACTTGAAAGGTATGCCAGTGGGCCTGCGCCATAACGGCAAATACTTGCAAGATAAACGCATCAGGAACATCTTTGTGGAATAAATCGGACATTGAGTTCGCAAAGATGCGCCGTGGTTTTTTCCACTGAAGCGGATACTTCAGGCGGGCGGGCCATAGCTTCAGATCAAATCCCTGTTCATATGGATGGCCTGGAGTTCCGCGCCAGCGTTCAGCAAAGGTACGCGCATAGCAATGATCGCAGCCAGGCGAAACCTCGGTACAGCCTGTCACCGGATTCCAGGTTGCGTCTGTCCATTCAATTTCTGACTGCAAACTCATGATAAACCTCACCATTTAGAACATTATTGCTATTTCCATCTTATGCCGTTTCTACAGCTGTGTCAATCTTTTTTGCCAAGAATAGACTTTGCTATTCTAATTGCAATTTTAGAACCTCTGGGATTGCCCGAGGCAAAACAAAGGAGATAGAGAGGAGTATTTTTACTGTTTCGCAAATAGTATGGATTTGGGGCAACCCCATTTGGGAATACTGTTCTTAGTCGCTCAAGGAAAAATCCGCCGATTGCCTCAAATGGCTTATCTATTTTTTCGATTTTCAGCTCATCTAACATACTGATTTGGGATGATGGACGATAGAATGCATGCTTCCAGTCATCTGTTCCAAAAAATGTTGTCAACCGACTTGCCCAAGCGCCTTCAGGCGGCCCACTGCGTGTAAGCATCCGATTAACTCCCATTCCAAGGGGAAACAGCAGCCATAAATCAATTCTCTTGGTTGCTGCTATCGCCTCAATAGTCTGCCACTCAACTGCCATACCGTAGGGATCAAGAAACAGAACTGCGCGGTCGCTGACTTTCATAGCACGACAAAATTGTTGAATTTCGATATTTGCCTCACCTTGTTTAATCACGATTCGATTCCCAAGGTCAGGATATTGAGCTTGAAGCTTGTGTAATTCTTTGATATGTTTGGGGTTCTTCTCAATAAAAAGGTACTGATCAAACGGTGAGGGGATATTAAGCGCAGCTTGGGCACTCCCGATCTGAAATAAGGTTTCCTTTTCTTCTTCATATACAGGAGTTTTATCAAACGCTAATTGACCCGATGCTTCAGTATCCTGGGTAATACTACGATAACCTGTCCCAGCAAAAGCATCAACATAGATTGTGCGAAAAGGTTGATTCTTGAGAGCGCTTTTATAGGCTTCCAAGTATTTCCTTAAAAACTCTACTTTTGTATCGGTCCAGTCTCCACCAAACGAGTGTCCTGAAGTATCTGCTCAATAAAGCAGGGTAGGTCGGGGTTGGGCGACCTGCCGCACTCTCGCAGAGTTCGAGTATACTTGGGTTCGACGGTTCTGCGCTAGAGGTGGGTGCTCATGCTGGACGAT
>DAOTUS010000052.1:0-3150 GCA_034437415.1 Herpetosiphonaceae bacterium | reverse complement strand
ACGATTGGGAGGTCATGGAGTATCCTTGAAGCTACAACACACACAAGGAGATTCACCATGACCACCCAGCACGATTGTACGCTATCTGCCGCGCTTTTGGAACAGATCGCCAGCCAGGGTCTCGACGCCCTGCCCGACTTGATGCGGACCATCATCAACGCGGCCATGGAGGCCGAACGCCAGCAGCATCTCGGCGTCGGCCGCTACGAGCGGTCCCCGGAGCGGCGCGGATACGCCAACGGCTTCAAGCCCAAGACCATGACCACCCGCGTCGGCGAGGTCACCTTCGCGGTTCCCCAGGTGCGCGATGGGAGCTTCTACCCCAGCGCCCTGGAGCGCGGTCTGCGCAGTGAGCGGGCGCTGACCTTGGCGCTGGCCGAAATGTACGTCCAGGGCGTTTCCACCCGCCGGGTCGCCGCTATCACTGAGCAGCTCTGCGGCGTCGAGCTCTCGTCGAGCCAGGTCAGCCGTGCGACCGCGCAGCTGGATCCCATTCTGGAGCCACCCATAGGGTCCCCGGCGCACCCGTTCGCTCGGCGAGATCACGTATCTGTACCTTGATGCCCGCTATGAGAAGGTGCGCCAGGATGGCCAGGTACGCGATGCGGCGGTGCTGATCGCCACCGGGGTGGACCGGGCGGGCCGACGCCAAGTACTGGGCGTGTCCGTATCGCTGAGCGAGCAGGAGGTGCATTGGCGGCAGTTCCTGCAAGGCTTAGTGGCCCGTGGCCTGGCCGGCGTGCAGCTGGTGGTCAGCGATGCCGGGTACCCTCTGGGTGACGGCCTCCAGGCGGCGCGGCGGGCGGTCTTCGGCGGTGTGCCCTGGCAGCAACCCAAAGGGTACCCTTCAGTTCCATCTCCAGCAGAACGCGGGCGCGTATGTGCCGCGCCAGGAGCAGCGGGCCGAGGTCGCAGCGGACATCCGGGCGATCTTCACGGCACTCAACCGGCACGAGGCCGACACCTTGCTGGCCAAGACGGTGCAGAAATACGCCAAAACGGCGCCGCGGCTGAGCACCTGGCTGGAGACCGCCATCCCGGAAGGGTTGACCGTGTTCGCCTTCCCAGCGGCCCACCGGCGCCTACTGCGCACGACCAATGGCGTGGAGCGGCTGAACAAAGAGATCCGGCGGCGGACCCGGGTGGTGAGCATCTTTCCCAACGAGGCGTCCTGCCTCCGACTGGTGAGCGCGATCCTGATGGAGATCAGCGAGGACTGGGAAACCGGCAAGACCTATCTGACGTTTGAGGCCGCATAACAACGACGGATTTCAAGGAATCCATGGCAATTTACAGAATAGATGTTGCATTATCCGTAGGTCTAGATGAGTATCAGCGTGCCGACGGATATATTCGGGCAGAAAAAGTTACGTGGGATGTTGTGCCTGCTTCTGAGGAACTGCTCGGGCAGTTTGCCCATCCCTATCGTTCTCCTGATTGATAATGCAACCCCTCTTCTGTACATTGTCATGGATTCCTTGAAATTCCTCGTCTCGCGGAGACCAACGGCCTGAGCGCGACCAGCAGCTATGGGTACGATGCGGTCGGTAATCAGACCGTCATCACCGATGCCCGGGGCTTCGTCACCCACCGCGTCTACGATGCCGCCAATCGGCTGGTGGCGATGACCGATCCGCTGACCCAGACCACGGCGTTTGGCTATGATGCGGTCGGCAATCAGACCGTGATCACCGATACCCGCGGCTTTGTCACCCACCGCGGCTACGATGCCGCCAATCGGCTGGTCTCCACCACCAATGCGCTGACGCAGACCAGCAGCTATGGCTATGATGCGGTCGGCAATCAGATCGTGATCACCGACACCCGTGGCTACGTCACCCGCTCTCAGTTCGATGACGGCAACCGCCTCGTCGCCAGCACCAATCCGCTGACCCAGACCAGCCTGACCGGCTTCGACCCGCTCGGCCGCGCCACGCTCATTACCTCCACGCTGGGCCTGACCATGACCAGCGCCTATGACGCGGGCGGGCGGATGATCACGTCCACCGATCAGCTCGGGCGGGCCACCCGCTACGACTACGACGCGGTCGGCCGCCGGACAGCGGTGATCGATCCGGCCGGTGTCCGCACGGCCTTCCAGTACGACGATGCCGGGCGCCAGACCGCCGTGATCAATCCCCGTGGGGCGGTCTCCCGCTCGTCCTACAACGCGCTGGGCCAGGTGCTGGCCAGCACCGATGCGCTGAGCCAGACCACAGCCTTCGGCTACGATGGCGCCGGCAATCAGACCGTCGTCACCGATACGCTGGGCATCCCGACCGCTCGCCGCTACGACCTCCTCGGCCTGATGCTCGCGGAGACCAATGGCTTGAGCCAGACCAGCAGCTATGGCTATGATGCGGTCGGTAATCAGACCGTGATCACCGATACCCGTGGCTTTGTCACGCACCGCGTCTATGATCGTGCGAATCGGCTGATTGCCAGCACCAATCCTTTAACCCAGACGACGGCCTATGCGTATGATGCGGTGGGAAATCAAACCGTGATCACCGATACCCGTGGCTTCGTCACGCGGTATCAGTACGATGCGCTCAATCGTCAGATTGCCAGCACGAACGCATTGACCCAGACCAGTACGACCGGCTACGATCCACTCGGGCGGGCGACCATCCTAACTAGCACGCTGGGCCTGACCATGACGACGGGCTATGATGCGGGCGGGCGCATGATCACGTCCACCGATGCGCTCCAGCGTGAAACCCGCTCTGAATACGATCTGCTCGGACGACGGACCGCCCAGATTGATTCGAACGCCGTGCGCACGGCGTTCGAGTATGATGCTGCGGGGCGCTTGACGGCGGTGATCGAGAATGCGCAGGTGGGGGTTCCGGCGGATACCCAGACCAACGTCACGACCCGCTTTGCCTACGATGCGGTCGGGAACATGATCACCAGCACCGATGCGAACCTGCATAGCACGCGTCATCGGTATGATCTGCTCAATCAGCGGATCCAAACCAGCGACCCCTTGAACCGTACAACCGTCATGACCTACACGGCGCGGGGGGAACTGGACCAGAGCCGGGACGCGCTGGGCCGCGTCACCGCCTACACCTACGATGACATCGGGCGGCTCACGCTGCTCGACTATCCGGCGGGCACGCCCGATGTGACCTATAGCTATGATGC
>DAOTUS010000051.1:0-34967 GCA_034437415.1 Herpetosiphonaceae bacterium | reverse complement strand
TCCGATATCCCCCTGGCCGCCCGGATCGAGGCCGCCCGTGCGCTGCAAAGCCGCGATAGCGAGAGCAGCGAGCGGCTGGCGCTGGTGATGCGCGATGAGCAGGCCGCACCGAGCCTGCGGGCGGCGATCGCCACGCTCGGCGCTGGCACGCGCTCGACAACGATGACCAGCATCTTGCTGAAGCTCTGCTGTGAGCCAGCCCCGGCGCCGCTGCGGGCCAGCGTCGTTCGGGCGATGCAGACCTGCCCCGCCGACGAGGTGTTGGCGGTCTTGTCCGGCATCGTCGAGCACGAGCGCGACGATCTGGAAACCCTGGAGGCGGCAATTGAAACCCTGGGCGCAATCGGCGACGAAGGTGGCATCTGGGGCCTGCGCACAATTCTGTTGGGGCCGCTGCCCGCCCAGCTCCACAGCGGCTGGGAGCAGCTGATCGATCCGGCTGAGCTTGATGAGCCGCCGATCGGCTGGAAAACCAGCGGGCTGCCGGTGGCCTTTCAGTGGCGCTGGGGCGTGGCCCTCTCGGCTGGCAGCACCAGCGCCGATCCGCCAACTAGCCTGAACGAGCTGGTGGCGCGCGAGGTTCAGGGGCTGCGCGGCCACGCGGCGGCGGCGTTGAGCGCCATCGGTGGCAGCGCCGCCCGCCATGTGCTGCGCGAGGCGCTGCTTTCCAGCAGTGTCAACGATGGTTTTGGCCCGGCGCCGGCTGTGGCGGCCGAGCTAGCCCGCTTTGATGCCGGACTGGACCTTGTCGAGACGCTCAACGCATCGGTTGCGCCGGCGATTCGCTGGGTGGCCGCCCACGCCTTGCAGAACGTGAATGCCTCGTTTCCTACATTACGTCAAGCGCTTCACGGCGCCGAGACCGATCTGCAATCCCGCAGCGCGATGCTGCTGGCGCTTGGCAACGATCCGCAGATCATTCCCATGCTGGAGACCATGATTGTGGACGACCACGCGCCGCTGCACCTGCGGGCCGATGCCGTGCGCGCCCTGGGCCAGATGGGGCTGCCCCACGTTGAAGGGCTGCTGCTGGCGCTGCTGGCCTCGGTTGGCCACGAGCCATCGCTGCAGATCGGCGCGCTGGATATTTTGCAGCCGCCGCTGTCGGTGGCCACGCTCACGGCGGTGCGCCAGATCCTGCGCGATCCCCGGCCGCCGGTTGAGGTGGCCGCCGCCGCGCTGCGCTGTCTGGTGCGGGCGGGCGATAGCGAGTCGCTGGCGCTGTTTCTGCGCTATGCCCAGCACGATAGCCCCACGCTGGCCGTCCCAGCGATTGATGGCCTGAGCCTGCTCCACGACGGCACGGCCACGGCGCTGCTCAGCCGGCTGGCCCACACCAGCGGCAAAAGCACCCGCATTCGGCTGCACGCCACCGGCGCGCTGCTCAAAGTCGAGGGCAATCTGCACCTGCCGCTGGTCCGCCAGCTGGTCGAGACTGGCTCGATCAGCACCCGGCTGCTGGCGCTGGATATTCTGCTCGACGCGCTGCCCGATCCGACCGCCCTGATCGAATACCTTGAGCCAGCGACACCAACGCCGCTCCGACTGCGGCTGGCGACTGCGCTGGCGGCCCACGGCGGCCCCGAGGCGCTGGCCGAGCTGCTGCATATGCTCGAGGAGCCGACCGAGAACCTGGCCCTGCGCTGCCTGGCCACCGAAACCCTGTGTGTCGCACGCTACAGCGCGGTGCTCCCGCTGATCGAATCCATCGCCCGCGACCAGGAAACCCCGCTGCCACTCCGCCGCCGCGTGATCAGCGGACTCCGCCACTGGCGTAATGAACCGACAACGCTGCTAGCCCTCAGTGCGCTGGCTGATGATCCAACGCCATATATCCGTTCATGGGCGTTGCAGTCCTTGCTCTCCTGAGCAGGGCTGGGGAGGAACTATGGAGATAATCGGACAACCCAGGCCGGTCGTGCTGGTCGTAGAGGACGAGCCAGCGATTGCCCGCCTGCTTGGATTTCAACTTCGCGAGGCGGGCTGGGAGCCAGTCATCGCCCCGGACGGTTTGACCGCCCTGCGGCTCTGGAGCGATCTCGCCCCGACGCTGGTGCTGCTTGATGTGATGCTGCCCGACCTGAGCGGCTGGGAGATTTGTGCCACCCTGCGCAGCGAAAGCAACGTGCCGATCATTATGCTGACCGCCAAGGCCTCGGACTGCGATGTCGTCCACGGGCTCAATCTAGGCGCCGACGACTATCTCGCCAAGCCGTTTAGCAATGCCCAGCTGCTGGCCAGAATTGCAGCGGTGCTGCGCCGGGCGCACGTCGTCAGCCCCAAGCTCGCCTTGGATCCCGCGCCGCACCAGCGGTATCCCGCCCAGCCGACGGCCGTCCCAGCCAGCGCCCAGGCGCCGTCGCAGTCCGGGGCGGTGCTGCTGCGTGAGGCGCGCCAGATCGCTGGGCTGACCCTGTATGCCGTCGAGCGCCAGGTGGGCATTCGCTGGGACTATGTGCAGGCGCTGGAGCAGGGCACATTTAGCGCCATTCCTCGCCCGCTGCTCAAAACCACCATGTTGCGCTACTGCGAGTTTCTCAATGTTGATGCCCGCCCGGTGTTTGCCCACGCCCAGAGCGTGCTGCTGGCCCAGCCCGAGACCCGCCGCAGCCTCCGGCCCTCGATGCTCATCCTCAGCGCGACAATTATTCTGCTGATTATTTTGCCGTTTTTCTTCCGCTAGCCAGGCTGCTGCCACGCACTTTTTAAACCACATCCGCCCCCAGGAAGATTAAATCCTGGAGGCGGATGCGGTTTTAGCCGAGCGGCTAGAATCAAGTGCGGGTACTTGAACGTTCGAGGATGCTCAAAATCGGTACATTTAAAGAATATATGCCACGCTGACGATCGCTGCGCCAGCAAGATTCGACTATGCGCTTTGGGCAATGTTTGGTACAATGGCGCGACAGCCTAGCAGCGAAAAGGAGACCTGTAGATATGCCTGAATCAGCGCGGATTGTTATTGTCGGGGCGGGCATTATCGGGGCCTCGATTGCCTATCATCTGGCCAGCCGAGGCTGTACCGATGTGGTTATTTTAGAAAAAGAGCCGGTTGAAGTTAGCGGCTCCACCGCCCGCTCCGCCGCTGGTGTGCGCCATCAATTCTCCTCACGGACCAATATTTTATTGTCCCAATATAGTATCGAGCGCTTCAAGCATTTTACTGAAGAAGTTGGCGGCTACGCCGAGCTGCATCAGGATGGCTACCTGTTCTTGTTCAATGATCCGGCGCAGTGGGCCAGCTACCAGGAGGTTATCGCACTGCAACGCGAGCTTAACGTCCCGGTTCAGGTGCTTACCCCGACCGAGGCCGCCCAATTCGTGCCCGAGATGAATATCAGCGATCTGGTTGGCGCCACCTACTGCGCCGAGGACGGCTTCGTTGACCCGCACGGGGTCGCGATGGGCTATCTCAGCCGGGCGCGCGAGCTGGGCGTGCAGCTGCTGCGGGAGGCGCCCGCCACCGGCTTTGTGATCGCGGACGGCCAGGTGCGGGCGGTCGAGACGCCCCAGGGCACGATCGCCTGCGAGGTTGTGGTCAACGCCGCCGGGCCGTATGCCGGTGATGTCGGCAGCCTGGCCGGGCTGACTGTGCCAGTCAAGCCCTACCGGCGCAATATCTATGTCACCGAGCCATTTCCCGCCATTCCGCGCGCCATTCCCCTGACGATTGACGTTGGCAGCGGCGCCTACATGCGCAAAGAGCACGAAAGCCTGCTGCTTGGTCTCAGCCGCCTCGATGAACCTCCGTCGCATACGGTTACCGTCGACTGGGACTGGCTGGACAACGTGCTGGAGGCCCTGCTCAACCGCTTCCCGATTTTGGAGCGGGCCGGCCTCTCCGAGCGCCAGTCCTGGGCTGGCTCCTACGAAATCACGCCCGACCACCTGCCGATTCTGGGCCGCATGCCCGGCCTGACCAACTGGGTCAACGCAGCCGGTTTCAGCGGCCACGGGGTGATGCACGCTCCAGCCACGGGCCTGCTGATCGCCGAAGAGATCCTCGATGGTCGTGCCCAGACCATTACTATTGATGAGCTACGCATCGAGCGCTTCACCGCCGGCCCACTCCACGCCGAAAGAAACGTCATTTAAAAGTCGGAGCTCACAGATCACAGCGCCGTGGTTCGGCCGCTGCGATCTCTGACTTTTGATTTTCTGCCAGGTACGTCGTATGTCAAATATTGTCAAGCTGTTTGTCAACCGAGAGAAACAAACTGCTGGCTTCATCAAAATGATGGAGGGCGGCACGCCAAAGCGCGTCATGATTATTGAGGCGGGCGGAGGCCTGGGTAAATCGTGGGCGATCGAATATATGCGCGAGGAGTGTCAGCGCCGCAAGGTGCCCAATGTCGAGATCGACTTCGCCGATGGGGTGATCTACGATTTCCTGGCGGTGCTCCGGCGCGCCCGCGATAGCTTTGGTGCCTCGGCGTTCAATGCCTTCACCCAGATTATCAATCAGGTGACCCAGCCAACCCTGCGGATCGAAACCGTCGGCAGCTCGGCCAGCAGCCTCACCTTTGGCGAAAACAACAATCTGGCTGGGGCCAATGTGGCCGTTGGCGATGTAGCCGGCGGCAGCATCATCAAAGATAACTCGTTTGTGATCAACGCCGATAGCGCGGTGATCCGCCAGGCGCTCCAGGATCGGCTGACCGTGACATTCTTCGAGTGTCTGGAGCAGCTGACGACCCAGGGGCCGGTCTGCTTTTTCTTCGACACCTACGATAAAGTGACCATCGAGGCCGAAAACTGGCTCCTGACCCAGCTGCTCCCCCGCCTGCGCGAAGGCCAGCTGACCAATGTCGTGGTGGTGGTCGCCGGACGCAGCGCCCCAAAGCTCGATAACGCCTGGGACGGCATTATCGCCCGCACCGGGCTGGATCTCTTCAAGGTGGAGCACGCCACCGAATATCTGGTGCAGCGGTGTGGCCTCAAGGACGAGGCCAGCGTCATCAATGCGCTGTTCCAGGCCAGCACCGGTCTCCCACAACTCCTCGCCATGCTGGCCGAAAATATTCTCCGCTCACAAGATACCGGAGGCCAAGATGATTGGCTCTGATGCCCGCAAGTGCCCCGACTGTGGGGAGGTGCTGCGCTCAACAGCTTTGTTTTGTCCAAAATGCGGCACCGCCGTGCTGCCCTCGGTCAGTAACGCGCTTCAGGTTTCGCTTGGCCAGATCTTAAATAGTGTCAAGCCCGGCCAGGCCGAGGTGATGCGCCGCTGCGCCATTCCACGCTGGTTCGATAGCGAAATCCTGGGCGTGCTCCGCGATCGTCAGGATGGCGCCAATGAGAAAATTCTGGCCCAGCTGGAAACCTACAGCTTTGTGCGCCAGCTCAGCAACGGCCGCTATTCCTACAGCGACGATGTCCGCGATCTGCTGCTGGCCGACTGGCGCCAGCGCCCCGATGACCTGCGCCCGATCCAGAAACGGCTGTATAACTACTTCGAGCGCCGCATGGGCTCAACCACCACCGAGAACCGGGCGACCTGGCTCCGCGAAATTGTGACCTACGATCTGCTGCTCGCCTCCACAACCCTGGTCAAAGACCAGCAGGTTACCGCTAATCCGTGGCTGATCACGCCCGGCGCGGTTGCCGCCCGAATTGAGCGGGCCATCCTGCGCTTTCGCTCGCTGTTTGAGTCGGCCTTCAACGCCCATCGGATGGCCGAGGCCGAGGCGATTTTGGTCGCCGCAGAGGAGCAGGTCAATATTCTAGCCCCAACTATTCGGCAGTGGCTTGATTACTATCGGGGCAAAATGAATCACGCCAGCCTGCGCCTGCCCCAGTCGATCGCGTGCTATCAGCAGCTGCTGAAGCAGGAGAACCTTGATGCCGAGCTGCGGGCGATCTCGTCGATCAGCCTGGGCGATGTGCAGGTGGAGAATGGCTCGTGGTCGGCGGCGATCACCTCCTATCAGACCGCGCTCGATCTGCCGAAGCTGGACCCGGCTCAGCGCGCCGCCGCCCACCTGGGCATTGGCGATGCCTATAATGAAATCGCGATCAGCTCGGGCGGCTGGCATATCGCCAGCCAGCCGAAAAATCCCATCGTGCGCACGCTCAGGAACTGGACGCTGGCGGCGGCAACCTTGCCGATGTTGATTCTGGTCACAATCCTGCGCCGCCTTGGGGCGGCCGTCCCGCCTGCCTCGATTCTGGTTCGCTACCAAAACTGGATGCTGGCGCGGATTTTCCGGGCCTCGCGCGAGGAGGTGCAGGCGGCCCTGGCAATCTACAAAGAGCACAACGACCAGGCAAATATTGCCCGCTGCGAAATGCGACTGGTCGATAATGATGTGCTCTTTAGCAGCATCAAAGAGGCGGTAACTCTGGCCCGCGACCTGTTCAGCCACGTCAAGCCGGATAATATCTACCGCCGCGCCCGCTTTCAGGTGACGCTCGCCCGCGCCCTCTTCGCCGATCAGCAGTATGCGGCCGCCCAGGCGGAGGTTGAGGCGGCGCTCGTAATTTTCCGCGCTGTTGATGATGGCCGCTGGGAGACCCGTGCGCTCAGCGTGCTGGGCCATATCCACGCCGCCAAACATGAGCACGATCAGGCGGTCGAGGCCTATCGCCAGGGGCTCGATCGGGCGGTCGACATCGGCTCGGTGCTCAGCCGAGAGCGCATCCTGTATGAGCTGCGGGTCTGGCGCCGGACCACGCCGAACTATCCACCGGCCATCGATACGATTCTGGATAATGTCGCCAGCCAGCGCTTTGTCAATCGGTTTCCACGCTTTCTGGTGCCCTATCTGCAGATCGGACAGTCGGTGGTTGTCCCAATCCTGGTGCTGCTCACCTCGGTGGTTGCCCCGAGCCTGCAGCCGCCGGCGGTTATTCGCACCACCGATAATATTCTGCTGCCAGCGCCAACGGTGTACAACTTCCCCTGGGAGCGGCTGATCATCTCGCCGCTGCTTGTGCTGACAATTGCCGCCGTTGGCTACACGCTGCTGGGATTAATTGTGCTGTGGTACATGCCGCTAAAGCAGCTCCGCCAGAATCAGCCGGATATTTATGTGCTCCACCCTGATGAAATTGTTCACTTCGACCATCAAGGCAACGAGGCGAATCGGCTGAAGTGGTCGGAGATTACTGCGATCGCCACTGCCGACCGAACACTGTGGATCCGGCCGCTCCCGCTGTTTTCACGCTCGCTTATCGAGGCCAACAATCAGCCGGTCTTACGGGTTGAAGGCATTATCAGCTGGTACAACACGGCGTGCAGAATTATCCAGGCCCGCACCCAGGCCGCCGGCGCCACGTTTACCAACATCAATCTGAGCTTTAGTTTGCTGCGCAGCTGGAGCGGCGTCCTGCTGATAACCGGCGCCACGCTGCTGGCAGTGATGGTTGCCAGCAGCAACCAGTGGATCCCCGATCTGGCGGCGCTGTTGCCGCCCAGCGTCTTCGCGATCTTGCAGCTGCTGGCCTACAGCGGGGTGTTGATGATCGCGCCAATGCTGTTCTGGATGGTGATCCGGCCTCTGCGTCTGCGCCACGAGTTTGCCCTCGATCGGCGGATTCCGAAAATTATTGCTGGCGTGGGATTAGCCATCATCATACTGTTTATTCTGACCAATGGCGCGCTGGTGCGCGTGCCGATCTTAAGCATTACCCTGTTTCTCGCTGGCGTGTTCTTAATCACTGAAACCAGCTACCAGATGAGTGTGCAGCGGCGTCAAGGTCTGCGCATGCTCGTGGTGCGCGGCCTCATTCAAATGGTGATGTTTGCGGTGGGATTAATGGTGGTGGTTGGCCCAATCAAGCGCGAGTTCTATCACGCCCGCGCCCACGCCTACACCGTTCAGGGCAACGAAGATGCCGCCAGCAGCGATACTGGTAAAGAAGCCATGCAAACCTCGCTCTTCTTTTCCAAGCCGATGGATCTGGAAGAGGCCTTCGCTGAAACCAGCGCTGGGGACTGGCAGGCCGCCCAGCGGATCTATACGATGATTATCAACGACCCTGAGTATGACCCATTCCTGCAAACGCTCGCCCGCCACAATCAGGCCCAAAGCGCGCTGGATCGCTGCGAGAGCACGAAGGCCTGCTCCGTCCGCGAGCTAGACTCGATCATCACCCAGGCCGACCAAGTGCTGCTGCAGATCCGCGAGCCCAAAGCTCGCAGCGCCGCCCTTGAGACCCAGGCGGATGCCTACGCGGCCATGAATAATGATGCGAAAGCGCTGGAGAAACTGCAGCTCGCCCGTGATCTGACCACCGACACGCTGCAGCTGCAACAGCTTGATCTAAAGATCGACGATCTTCAGCGCTAATCAAGGGCCGATCGGCGGGCGGGCGGGCAATCTGTTATGGGTTGGTGAACTCCCTTAACGCTCCTTTACCCTTGGCTCATCTAGATTTCATCTGGTCAGGCTATTATCATCCTTGGAAACCACGCTCGGTACAAGGAAACATCATCAGCAACCTCGGTTGCAACGTGACGATGGTGGGCACTTGGAAGGAAGCGACTTCCCTTCCTTCGACCACAACCGACAATATCCCTCACTGTGATTCGTCACACATCACAGAAGCTGAAACCTCATTCGTCGCTGGCCCCCTCTTTGGTCAGCGGCGAATTTCTTTTAGCCCAAGGGCTAAAGCCAGCGCATAAAAACGACCCACAGGATTTTATCCTGTGGGTCGTTTTTATACTTCCAGGGCCGGTGCGCTTAGACCGCCTGAACCAGCTTTTGCAGGGCGGCGACAGCTTCATCCTCGCCAGCGTAGATATCGGCATATTGGGCCAGTCCAACCATGCGGAAAATCTTTTGAAAGTGGGCGCTAAGGCCACTAATCGCCAGCTTTTGGGCCTGTCGATTAACTTCCGTAACAACCCCAATCAGAATAGCGATGCCGGCACTATTGATATAATCGCTCTGACGCGAATTAATCACAATATATTTGGCACCCTCGGCAGTAACTTTCTCATAGGCACTGGTGATCGCATCTTCGGCGAAGGTCGTCACATCACCTTCGAGATCAATGATCCATACACCATCACGTTGGCGGGTGCCTACTTTTAATTCATCGTCTATCATACGTCGAAAACTCCTTGACCAAGGATCGTCTTAGGCTATGTTTGTAGCGCTTCGACGGGGGGGATTATACATCGCCAACCGAAAGTGATTGCCCTGGCCTGGCCGGGAAGGCAGGAATCCACATTCATCAACCAGTTGACCAATCAACATCAGGCCCATCCCACGTGCCGAGGCTAAACCAGCCAATTTTTGTTCCATAGAGGCCGGATCAAGCCGCGTGGATGGATGAAACCGCAACCCCTCATCACTCACCACAATCACGAGCCGATTACGCGAAATCGTACATGTAATATGAATCCGCAAATGGGCCTGGCGCTGATTCCCATGTTCAATCGCGTTAATACATGCTTCGCTCAGTGCGGTGCGCAAATCCTCTACTCGTTCGGCATCAAATCCCATATTTCGGGCAAGTGTACCAATCGCATCACGGGCGATTTTTTCGTAGCCAAGCTCGCTGGGGAATATTATTTCAATCGTGACTTGGTTATGGGACATCGTTGCTCTCAGCGATCTAAGTGTATCACCATACGTAATTGATTACCGCCCGTGGGGGCAACAGAAAACTGGACTTCATCCATCAGCTCTTTGATCAGCCAGATTCCCCAGCCACCTTTGTCGTCGCTTTGAAGAACCTGTTGAATGTTGGGTAAGCGTTCGGTCGCCGCCTCGTCAAGCCGCTTGCGCCCTTGATCGGCGACATCGACTATCAGGCCGTCATCGCTGCCGGTAAACACCACCACAACTTTCATCGCTGAGTCGTGTTGATTGCCGTGTTCAATCGCATTCGTCACCGCTTCACTGACCGCAGTCCGAAGCGAGTCAACCCGATCCAATGGAAAGCCCATTCGCTTCGCCATTGCGCTCGCGGTATCCATTGCAACTTTTTCGTAGCCCAGGCGACTTGGCAGATGGAGTTCAATTACTCGTTCTTCATCTCCCAACGTTGATGGGCGTTGTGGGTCAGGCATTAGAACCTCACGTTAAATCGCAACGACGATGCTTGTGCCCACTATACCATAAGCCTTAGGGCGTATGCAAGGACAAATCTCGCCTCCGAGACCGTACCATTGGCCTACACTACTGCACCTATACGCACGAGTCATTGCGCTGGATTCGATACATTTCCTTAATCGGTGCGCCCAAGTATAACGCATTTACAGCGGGATATTGCCGTGTTTTCGCGGCGGTAAACTCTGGCGTTTGGTGCGGGCCAGGCGCAGGGCCTTGATCAGGGCTGGGCGGGTCTCACGCGGCTCAATCACCGCATCGACGTAGCCACGTTCGGCGGCGACGTAGGGGTTGGCAAAGCGCTCTTCGTAGTCTTGCACCAGCTCAGCATTGGTCTGGGCTGGATCATCTGCCTCGGCCAGTTCTTTGCGGAAAATAATCGAGACGGCGCCGCTGGCACCCATCACGGCGATCTCGGCGGTGGGCCAGGCAAAGTTAAAGTCGGCCCGAATATGCTTCGATGCCATCACGTCGTAGGCCCCGCCGTAGGCTTTGCGGGTGATCACGGTGAGCTTTGGCACGGTGGCCTCGCAGTAGGCATACAGCAGCTTCGCGCCATGGCGAATAATCCCGCCGTACTCCTGATTCGTGCCTGGCAAAAACCCCGGCACATCGACGAAGGTCAGCAGCGGGATATTAAAGGCGTCACAGAAGCGCACAAACCGGGCCGCCTTGACCGACGAGTCGATATCCAGCACTCCCGCCATCGCCGCTGGCTGGTTGCCAACCACGCCAATGGCGGCCCCATCCAGGCGCGCAAAGCCAATCACGATATTGGTGGCAAAGAAGGGCTGGACCTCGAAGAAAAAGCCGTCATCAACAATATGCTCGATCACGGTTTTCATGTCGTAGGGCTTTTTGGGGTTATCGGGGATGATGCTCTGGAGCGCTTCGTCCATCCGCTCGGGATCGTCGGTTGGCACCACGGCGGGCGGGTCCTCCATGTTGTTGAGCGGCATAAACGAGAGCAGGGTGCGCAGCTGCTCAAAGCACTCGTCTTCGTCGTCGGCGGCAAAGTGGGCCACCCCGGAGCGGGTGTTGTGGGTCATCGCGCCACCAAGCTGCTCCTGGGTGACTTCCTCGCCAGTCACGGTCTTAATCACGTCAGGACCAGTGATGAACATCTGCGATGAGCCTTTGACCATCAAAATAAAGTCGGTCATCGCTGGCGAGTAGACCGCGCCGCCGGCGCACGGCCCGACAATCACCGAGAGCTGCGGGATCACGCCGGACGAGAGCACGTTGCGGTAGAAGATCTCGGCGTAGCCGCCCAGCGCCACCACACCCTCCTGGATGCGCGCCCCGCCGCTGTCGTTGAGGCCGATGCAGGGCACGCCCATCCGCACCGCCAGATCCATTACCTTGACGATTTTTTCGGCGAACACTTCGCCGAGCGAGCCGCCAAACACGGTGAAATCCTGAGCAAACACACACACTGGCCGACCTTCAATCGTGCCGTGGCCGGTGATCACGCCGTCGCCAAGGATTTTCTTTTTGTCGAGGCCGAAGTTGGAGGCCCGGTGGACGGCAAAGGCGTCTAGCTCGACAAATGAGTCGGCATCAAGCAGGTGGTCGATCCGCTCACGGGCGGTCAGTTTGCCACGGGCGTGCTGTTTTTCGATAGCTTTTGGATCGCTCACGGCGGCTTCGGCGCGCCGACGGCGCAGCTCTTCAATTTTCTGTTGCGTTGTCGTCATTGACGGAGTTCCTCAAAATAAGGCGAGTAGCTGGCAGCTAGCAGCTAGCAGCTACTCGCTCGTCAACATTCATGTGATGATCGTTGGCTTCGATAGGTTCAGCCAGCGGCGGCGGCTTCGGCCAGGCGATTGATCACCGCGACAATCATTTGGCGCTCCTCGGCTTTGATCCGCTCGTGCAGGCTGGCCTCGTCGTCCTCGGGCAGCACCGGAACCTCCACGCGGGCCAGCACCGGGCCGACATCAACCAGCGGCGTAACCCGATGCACCGTGCAGCCAGTCACCGGAACCGCCAGGCTCAGGGCATCGCGGACGGCGTGCGGGCCACGGATGGCCGGGATCGTGCGGCCGTCGCTGAGGGTGTAGCTGGCAATATTTTCGTCGGGCAGCAGGGCGGGATGCTGGTTGAGCAGATTCGGCGCCCAGCGCGCGACAAAGTTGGCCGGCATAATCCGCATCCAGCCCGCCATCAGGACATAGTCGGGGCAGAAGGGCGCGATCAGCTCGCCGACCAGCTGCGCCCACGGCTCCCGCGCAGCGCCCTTGGCCAGGGGCACACAGATGGTTGGCAGGCGGGCGGCCAGGGCGCGGGCGATCCCGCTGGCCTTGGGCTGATCGCAGACCACGGCGATGATCTCGGCGTTCAGCGCCTGGGCTCGCTGGGCATCGAGCAGAGCCTGGAGATTAGAGCCACTGCCCGAGATCATCACGACCAGACGCAGGCTCATTCGGTGATCCCCCGGAGCCCAATGTCGCGGCGTACCTGCATTCCTGCGAAGTGGACCTGATCGACGGCGCGGTAGGCCTGCTCGCGGGCTTCGCGCAGGCTCGGGGCGGTCGCCGTAATGCCAAGCACGCGGCCGCCAGCGGTGATCAGCGCGCCAGCAGCATTCAGGGCGGTGCCGGCATGGAAGGCCTGCACCGCGGCGGGCAGCTCAGCCAGCCCGGTGATTTCGTCGCCGGCGCGGGGCTGGCCGGGATAGCTGGCGGCGGCCAGGACGACGCAGACGGCGGCGCCAGCGTGCCACTCCAGGGTAACATCACGCAGATCGCCAGTCGCGGCGCGCCACATTACGTCAAGCAGGTCGGTTTTGAGCAGCGGCAGCAGCACCTGGGTCTCGGGATCGCCAAAGCGGGCGTTGTACTCAAGCACGCGCACGCCAGCGTCGGTTAACATCAGGCCGGCGTAGAGAATCCCGCGATAGGGCATGCCACGGGCGGCCAGCGCACGCAGAACCGGGGTAAACACCACATCAACCAGGTCGGCCGCCGCGCTGGCGGGCAGGATGGGCGCCGGAGCATACGCGCCCATGCCGCCAGTGTTGGGGCCGGTATCGCCATCGCCGATGCGCTTATGGTCCTGGGCGGCCAGCAGCGGCAGCGCCCGCTCGCCATCGCAGATCGCCAGCAGCGACACTTCGGGGCCGCTGAGCTTCTCCTCCAGCACAATCCGCCCGCCCAGCGTCGCAACCTCGGCGATCCCGGCCAGGGTCCCGGCCAGATCGTCGGGCACCACCACGCCTTTGCCGGCCGCCAGACCGTCGGCCTTGACCACCCAGACCTGATCCTGGGCCTGGACAAACGCCTGCGCCGCCGCCCCATCGCTGAACACGTGGGCGGCGGCGGTGGGGACGTTGGCCTCCAGCATAATCTCTTTGGCAAAGGCTTTGCTGCCCTCAATCTGGGCGGCGGCTGAGGAGGGGCCAAAGATCGGCAGATCGACGGCCTCACACACGTCAGCCAGCCCGGCAACCAGGGGCGCCTCCGGCCCAACGATCACCAGATCGATCCGCTCACGGGTGGCCAGGCCAACAATCGCCGCGGCATCATCGGCGGCGATTGGCACGTTGGTGCCATACTGGGCGGTGCCGGGGTTGCCGGGCGCAATCCACAGGTGCTCGCACTGCGCGGACTGGGCCAGTTTCCAGGCCAGCGCATGCTCGCGTCCGCCGGAGCCAATCAATAAAACCCGCATTATAGATCCTTAGCAAAAAACAAAAGATTAAGCGCACAGCGATGCTATGGCTTTGGGCCAGATTATACCAGTGTTGACGGATTAGGACGTGAGGAGGTAGCAGCAAGCGCTTGAACAGCGAGCTGTTGCTTCCTGGTGGGCTGGCCGCCTCAGGGGAAAAACTGGCTAATCCCAGGCAAGATCAGCTGCTGATACAGCTCGGCCATCTCCGCCGGGGTGTAGGCCATCTCGGTATTGAGCCACCAGTTGACGGCGGTGAGCAGGGCGCCCGCAGTATGCTGTGAGAGCAGACCGTAGGCGACCGCCGGATCGGGCGGCTCGCAGGGCGGATCGCAGGTCTGGATGCGCACCTGTTCCTCGACAAAGCCCGCCAGCAGATCGCGCATGCGCACCACAATCATGGCCGACCCGCGCTCGCTCAGCAGGGTGTGATACAGCTCGTGATGGTTGGCAACATGCTCGAAGACCAGCCGGCTGAGGGTTGTCACCACAGTGGGCGCATCAACCCCGGCCAGCTCCCCAACATAGGCGCGTAGCTCGGCGAAGATCTGTTCCATCCAGGCCAGCAGCAAATGTTCCTTGTCGGGATAGTGGAGATAGAACGTGGCCCGCCCAATATTGGCCCGCTCGGCAATATCCTGCACCGTCACTGCGGCATAGTCTTTTTCCGCCAGCAGCTCCAGCAGCGCCGTGCGCAGGGTCTGCTGTGTGCGCTGGATGCGGCGATCGGTTCCTACAGATGATGTCGTCATAGGCGTAGTATAGACTAATTTTGCCAATCCTGAGATTGACAGCCGGAACACTTCTGCTATACTCACCGAAATAGACACAGTGTCTATTTATTTACAGCATGTCACATTCTCAGGAGGATGTATGTCCAAATCGGCGGCAGGCATTCGCTTCATCTTTATCACGCTCGTGCTGGATATTCTGGGCATGGGCATTGTTATCCCGATCATGCCAGAGCTGATCAGCGGGTTTGTTGGCGGTGATATCAGCAACGCGAGCTGGTGGTATGGCGGCATCATCGCCGTGTATGCCGCGATGCAATTTTTGTTTGCACCGGCGCTGGGCCGCCTGAGCGACCGCTACGGGCGCCGGCCAATCCTGCTGATTGCCTTGGCCGGGGCCAGCCTGGACTACCTCCTGCTGGCGCTGGCCCCAGGGCTGGCCTGGCTGGTGATCGGGCGCATCATCGCGGGGATTACCGGGGCGAGCATCAGCGTTGGCGTGGCCTATATCGCCGATGTCAGCACCCCTGAAAAGCGCACCCAGAACTTTGGAATTGTCGGGGCGGCCTTTGGGATTGGCTTCGTGCTTGGGCCGATGGTCGGCGGGCTGCTGGGCGGGCTGGGGCCGCGCGTGCCTTTCTATGCCGCCGCCGTGCTCACCGGGCTAAACTGGCTGTACGGCATGCTGGTGCTGCCCGAGTCGCTCACGCCGGCCAACCGGCAGCCGTTCGTCTGGCGGCAGGCCAACCCGTTTAGCACGCTCACGCTGCTCGGGCGCTACCCCGGCCTGCGCGGCCTGACCGTGATCTTCCTGCTGATCGGTCTGACCCAGCAGATCTTGCAGAGCGTCTGGGTGCTCTCGACGATGCACCGCTTCGGCTGGACGCCGATCGATAACGGGATTGCCCTGGCGGTGTATGGCGTGATCACCGCGATTGCCCAGGCGGTGCTGCTGCGGGTGCTGCTGCCGCGGTTCGGACCACGCCGGGTGATTATCATCGGGCTGGTCAGCTATATCATTGGATTTATGGGATATGCCCTGGCCGCAGCGGGCTGGATGATGTATGTGGCGCTGGTGGTCAGCTGTCTGTGCTTTCTGACCGCGCCAGCGATTCAGGGCTTGATCTCGCAGCAGGTTGGCGCGGATAGCCAGGGGGCGATTCAGGGCGCACTGACGAGCCTAGTCAGCCTGACCAGCGTGGTTGGCCCGCTGATTGCGACGGCGGTGTTCAGCGCCTTCACCAGCACCGCCGCCCCAATCCAGTTTCCCGGCGCGCCCTTTGTGCTGGGCGCGGGGTTCTGCGTGGTCGGGCTGCTGCTGGCCCTCTACCGCCAGCTGCCAGCCGCCAGCCCGGCGCATGCCACCGCGCCGATCATCGCGCAGCACTAAACAATGCGGCGGCGCCGACGGCCGAGCGGTCTCAGGGGCCGCCGTAGCGCAATTTTTCGGGGCTTAGCACAGCGTGCTCACGGAGCGCGAGCTTGATCAGCCGGTTGCGCTCTGGAGCAGCTCCGGCAGCATGCTGGGGCTGTGGGGCGCAACGTGCCAGACGATAAAAATAGCCGCCGGCAGCGTGGCGGCGCAATTTTTAAGCAGGGTGCGCAGCACCGCCAGCCCTCCAGCAGAAGCCCCAACCACATCAATCGGTGGATCAGCCATAGATTACTCCTTGCTATGGGGTGGGTTGATGGGAAGCGGGGAATTGATCGGCGAAACACAGCCTGGGCTCGGGCCAATCATACCACACGGCGGCCTGTGATCGCGGCAAGTGGTATCATGGGCAGATGTGGATCCGCCCGGCCGATGCCAGCGCCCACCCTAACCGTGAATGATTTTTCTGCTTGGACTGCCACGCTTTGTGGCAGTCTTTGATCTGGAGTTTTTTATGAAACGAGGAGTCATCTCCGCCGCCTGCGCCTACATTCTCTGGGGCCTGCTGCCACTCTACTGGAAGGCGCTCCAGGGCGTGCCAGCGCTGCAGATTCTGGCCCACCGCATGACCTGGTCGCTGGGATTTGTGCTGCTGCTGCTGCTGGCGCGGCGGCAGTGGCGCTGGCTGGGACCGGCGGTGCGCAACCGCCGGATTCTGCTGACCTACACCTGCAGCGCGCTGCTGCTGGCGCTCAACTGGTATCTGTACATCTGGGCGGTCAACAGCGGGCACATTGTCGAGAGCAGCCTGGGCTACTTTATCAACCCGCTGGTCAACGTGCTGCTGGGGGTGCTCTTTCTCAAGGAGCGGCTGCGGATTGGGCAGGGTCTGGCCATCGGCCTGGCGGCCAGCGGCGTGCTGTATCTGACGATCACCCTGGGGGCCTTGCCGTGGATTGCGCTGGTGCTGGCGACAACCTTCGGCATCTACGGGCTGCTGCGTAAAACGGCGGCGCTCAACTCGCTCGAGGGGCTGACCCTGGAGACGCTGGTGTTTTTCCCCGCCGCGCTGGCCTATCTGGTGTTCCTGGAGACCCAGCAGCGCGCCGCCTTCGCCCATGCCTCGCTGACCACAACCCTGCTGCTGGCGGGCGCCGGGGCGGTCACCGCGATTCCGCTGCTGCTGTTTGCCGCCGGGGCGCGCCGCATCACCATGACCACGCTGGGGCTGCTCCAGTACATCGCCCCAACCCTGCAGTTCCTGATCGGCGTGTTCATCTATCAGGAGCAGGTCACCCCGGCGCGCCTGATCGGCTTTGGCCTGATCTGGCTGGCGCTGGGACTGTATAGCGCCGAGGGCTGGATTCAGAGCCGCCGCACAGCGCCGCTGCCGATCAGCCCTGGCGAGGTCACGCCGCGCCTGGGCCACGAGGTAACTCCGCAGCGTGATCGACCGCCTGCCTGAACACGGCCCGATAGATCATGTCGGTCAGGGCAGCGAGATGACGCGCCAGGATTTCCCCCCACCCATGGAAAAGCTCTCAGCGCGGCAGCGCCTGCCAATCCCACTGGACCCACGGAATATGCGGGGCAGCCACGACCACGGCGGCGGCATAGCCGGGCTGAACCTCAAGCGCATGCATTGTCCAGCCTGCCGCAGCCGCCACATCCTGGTTGATCGAACACAGCCGGGCTGGCTCAGCGGGGCTGAGGCTAACGACAAAGCTGGTCAAGTCAATTCCCAGCCCCTGGCCGACCGCTTTGATATAGGCCTCTTTACGGGTCCAGCAGTTGAAAAAAGTCTGGGTCTGCTGGCTGGCGGGAACGGCGGTCAGGGCGGCGATCTCGGCCGGCGCAAAGGTATGCCGGGCCAGCTCCAGCCCCGCAAACTCGGCCCGCAGCGCTTCCACATCAACCCCAACCGCATGCTTCAGCCCCACCGCATACAGCGCCAGCTCGTGGGAGTGCGAGAGGTTGAACTGCAGCTCTGCCGCGCCTGGGGCCGATAGCAGCTGGGGTTTGCCATAGCTATTCTTGGCAAACCGCAGTGTCTGCGCCGCCTGCCCACTGTAGCGGGCGAGAATATCGCGCAAAATGCCGTGGCTGATGATGTAGCGCTGCCGATCGCGCTCGAAGACAAAGCGGGCGGCCCGGTCACGCTCCTCAGCATCCAGGGTCGCGTAGAATTCGGGCAGCCGCTGCTGGTGCGCCGGGAGCACAGCGCGCCAGACGTGGACACAGTCGGCCTGCAGAGTCATGGTTGGGCGGCCCGACGGCCAGTGGCTGGGCAGATAGTCCATAGCGTTTGCCTAAAACACGAACGGCAGAGGAGCTTTTACACTTCTCTGCCGTCCACAGCTTACCGTCCCAATGCCCTATTTGGCATCTTGGTCTTCAGCGGTCTTGAGATAGTCCGCATCGGTTGAGGTTTCCGGCTGCGGATCGCTAAAGACCCCGCCGAAATCGCCGAACTCACGCCGTGGCTCCTCCTGGCGAATCCGCGCCAGCAGCTGCTCCATCCGATCTTCGCGGGCGGCGCTCACATCATCCATATCCACCGCCACCAGAGCCTCGTCGAACGAGCGGGGCATGGCTGGCACTGGCTTGGGCTCAACAAAGGTTGGCGTTGGGGGCAGCGGCGTTGCGGCAACCGGCCCACCATCGCTGCCGCCGGAGGACGCGGCCAGCTGCGCGGCCTTCTGGGCGGCCTCTTCGGCCAGCTTGCGCCGCTGCTCCATCCCGGTACCGGCCGGAATGAGCTTGCCGATGACGACGTTTTCCTTCAGACCCCGCAGGTAGTCGATCTTGCCATTGACGGCGGCTTCCGTGAGCACACGGGTGGTCTCTTGGAACGAGGCCGCCGACAGGAACGAGTCGGTTGACAGCGAGGCCTTGGTGATACCCAGCAGCACTGGCACCGCCAGCGCCGGATCGCCGCCCTGGCTAACGATTGCCGCATTGATGCGGTTCAGCTCGTGCATTTCGATCAGCTCGCCAGGCAGCATCTCGGTGTCACCAGGCTCCTCGATGCGCACCCGGCGCAGCATCTGGCGCACAATGATCTCGATGTGCTTGTCGTTGATCGTCACACCCTGGGAGCGATACACTTTCTGGGCTTCGTTGGTCAGGTACTCCTGAACGGCCTCACGGCCGCGCAGCTGCAGCATTTCCTGCGGATCGGCGGAGCCTTCCGCCAGCTGCTGCCCAACCTCGACCATGTCGCCGTCCTTAACCCGCAAGCGTGAGGAGTGCGAGATAATCTCTTCGTGCTCTTCCTTGTCCTCGGCGCGCACAATCAGGCGGTCGGTATCCACATGAATCGTGCCCGACAGGTTGGCCAGCACTGCCGCCCGCCCATCGCCATCAATGTTGCTCTCCGCCAGCTTGACGCCACTTTCCACGTGATCGCCATCGTGCACCAGCACATGGTAACCTTTGGGCAGGGGAATTTCATCGGTGTAGATCTCCGATGAGATGATCCGCAGGCGGCGGATGCCCTCTTCCTCACGAACAACCTCAACCCGGCCACCAATTTGGGCCAGAATAGCCTTACCTTTGGGGATCCGGGCCTCGAAAATTTCCTGGACACGGGGCAGACCCTGGGTGATGTCGGTGTCGGTGGCGATACCGCCGGTGTGAAACGTTCGCAGGGTCAGCTGCGTGCCGGGCTCGCCGATCGACTGGGCGGCAATAATGCCAACCGCCTCGCCAATCTCGACCAGCTTGCCCGTCGCCAGGTTGCGGCCGTAGCAGCGGCGACAGATGCCATGCTCGGAGGTACACGACAGCACCGAGCGCACATGCACGCCAAAATCATTCTGGGTTTCTTTATCCAGGGTCTGGAGCATGGCGTCGATATTGCGGGCATCAACTTCCATAATCTCCTGGCCGTACTCAACCAGCACCTCGCCAGTGATCGGGTTGGTGACTGGCGAGATCGCAACCCGCCCGACAATCCGCTCGTCGAGAGTCGAGAGAATATCCCGGCTGACCCGCATCCACAGGCCTTCCTCGGTGGCACAGTCCTCGATCGTTACAATCACGTCCTGGGCCACGTCAACCAGACGTCGGGTCAGGTAGCCGGCGTCGGCGGTGCGGAGCGCGGTATCGGCCAGACCTTTACGACCGCCGTGGGTCGAGATGAAGTATTCGATAACCGTCAGACCTTCGCGGAAGTTCGCGGTGATCGGCAGTTCGATAATCCGTCCGGTCGGGTCAGACATCAAGCCACGCATACCGGCCATCTGCCGAATCTGCTCGACGTTACCACGCGCACCCGAGTGTGACATCATCGATACCGGGCCGAATGGGTTCAGCGCTTCGGCCACGGCGTTGCGGATCTCGTTGGTCGCTTCGAGCCAGGCGGTCACCACTTCTTTGTAGCGCTCCTCGTCGGTGATGAGACCACGCCGCTGCATCTTTTGGATTTCGGTGACTTTGAGATAGGTGTTTTGGACGATCTCGTCCTTGGTCTCCGGCACTTCCACGTCGGCGGCGGCAAAGGTCATCCCGCCCAGGGTGGCGTGCTTGAAGCCCAGCGATTTGATCCGGTCAGCCAGCCGCGCGGTGCGCTCGGAGGCATAGAAGCGAAGCAGCGACTCTTCCGAGGTCTCGATGCCGAAGCGCCCAATCAACTCCTCGTACACATCCAGAATAATGTTTTCTTTCTGTGAGTGGAAGCGATAGCAGTCGGCGATCAGTTCCTTCAGGCCAGCCTTACGCACCAGGTAGTTGCGAAAGTGCAGCGGCGAGGTGTAACCATTTTCATTCGCCTTTGGCTCGCCCTGGTAGCGCAGCGCGTTGTTGAAGATCAGCCGTCCAACGCTGGTCTCCAGCAGGTAGCGCGGCGTGACGCCATCAAGCGAGTGCAGCTCTTTGACCTGCATGTCGTTGCCAGGCAGAATGTTATCTTCAACCACAACCCAGATCGGTGACTGAATATGCACGATGCCGTTGGTCTGGGCCAGCAGCGCTTCATCAACCGAGCCAAAGCGTTTGCCCGAGCCTCTGGCGCCAGGGTGAATCTGGGTCAGGTAGTAGCAGCCCAGCACAATGTCCTGCGACGGTGTGATGATTGGGTCGCCGTTGGCCGGTGACAGCAGGTTGTAGGTCGAGATCATGCGGCGGCGGGCTTCTTCCTGGGCCTTGCGCGATAGCGGCACATGGACCGCCATCTGGTCGCCGTCGAAGTCGGCGTTGAACGCCGCACACACCAGCGGGTGAAGCTGAATCGCCGATCCTTCGATCAGTTTGGCTTCAAACGCCTGGATCGACAGCCGGTGCAAGGATGGCGCCCGGTTGAGCAGCACCAGGTAGTCCTTGATCACTTCTTCCAGCACGTCCCAGACTTCGTGGCGCACTCGCTCAACGAAGCGCTTGGCCGATTTGATGTTGTGGGCAAAGCCTTTGTCGACTAGCCGGCGCATGACGAAGGGCTTGAACAGCTCCAGGGCCATCTTTTTGGGCAGACCGCACTGGTGCAGCTGCAGCGTCGGGCCAACCACAATCACCGAGCGGCCGGAGTAGTCGACGCGCTTGCCGAGCAAGTTCTGGCGGAAGCGCCCCTGCTTGCCCTTGAGCATGTCCGACAGGCTTTTCAGCCGGTGCTTGCCTTTGCCGCTAACCGGGCGGCCACGGCGGCCGTTGTCGATCAGGGCGTCGACCGCTTCTTGCAACATGCGCTTTTCGTTGCGGACAATAATCTCCGGCGCGTTCAGGTCCATCAGTCGGCGCAGACGGTTGTTGCGGTTGATCACGCGGCGATACAGGTCGTTGAGGTCGGAGGTCGCAAACCGACCGCCGTCCAGCTGGACCATCGGGCGCAGATCCGGTGGGATCACCGGCAGCACGGTCATGATCATCCACTCTGGGCGGTTGCCGCTCTTGCGGAACGCTTCGACCACGCGCAGCCGTTTGGTGGCCTTTTTGCGCCGCTGGCCGGCGGTGCTCTGAACCTCGGCCTGGAGCTGGTTGGCCAGTTCGTCCATATCGACCAGCGCCACAATGTCGCGCACGGCGCTGGCGCCCATGTCGGCCTTGAAGGTGTAGGGGGCCAGGTCGCGCAGAATGCGGTACTCGTTCTCGGAGATGATCCGGTGCAGGACGATGTCGTCCAGCCGATCGTATTTGTCTTTTTCTTCTTTGGTCAGGTCGTCGATCTGTTTGCTCAGCGAGCTGGCCAGTCGCTCACGCTCGGCGTCGGCCACGGTCTGGCGCTGATCGCGCTCGCCCTCGGCCAGCAGCTGGACGTTCTCCAGCTCGTAGTCGCGGCGCTGCTCAATCCGCTCGCGCTCCTGCTCGACCAGGTGCTCAAGCTGTTCGATCACGCGCTCACGCACCGGTTCGTTTTCTTCGACCAGCACGGTGCCGCGAAAGCCAATGTCTTCGTCGGCCAGCGCGTCGTGGCCAACCATCTCTTCGATGTGCTCGCGCAGGGCGTTGGCTTCGTCCTCCAGCTCCTGGCGCTGGCGGGCGAAGTTTTCGCGGGTGTGCTCAAGCGTGGCCTCCATGGCCGTGTCCATCTCGGACAGGTCTTTGGTGAGCCGCGTGGCTTTTTCGCCGCGCTGGTCGGCCAGCCGCTGCTCAAGATCGGTGCGGCGGCTGGTGAAGTCGACTTTCATCTGCTCGCGCAGGTTGGTCAGGGCTAGCTCGTCGACATCGGTGATGATGTAGGAGGCAAAATACAGCACGCGCTCCAAATTGCGCGGAGAGATGTCAAGCAATAATCCCAGGCGCGATGGTGTGCCTTTGACAAACCAAATGTGCGACACGGGCGATGCTAGCTTAATGTGGCCCATTCGATCGCGACGCACCTTGGAACGCGCGACTTCTACGCCACATTTATCGCATACAATGCCTTTATAACGCACACGTTTGTACTTCCCGCAGTAGCACTCCCAGTCCTTCGTAGGTCCAAATATTTTTTCACAGAACAGGCCATCGCGTTCAGGACGGAGGGTTCTATAATTAATAGTCTCTGGTTTTGTCACTTCACCGTGCGACCAATTCAGAATCTCCTCAGGAGATGCAAGGCTGATCCGAATTGCATTAAAGTCATTGATTTCGAGCATCGTTCGCTCCTATGGTAAATACGTCGCGAATTTTTGACGCATTCCTTCGGTAATTGTGTCAGGATTAGGTTTCCTGCCAGGTTGCCATTGCAGGAATTTCTGCGCGATAGTGGCTTTTCTAGCTAAAGCCAGACCAGGATGTTCATTATAGAGCCAGGCTGCTAAACATTTAGCCCGAGTGGTACTCCACTTGATATACCACAACGCACGATTAGCCACGACGTTTGGGGCTGGAATTCCAGTCGCCTGCTCGATGGCTTTCGCCATATCCAACAGAAGCTGGTGCGATCCTGAATATATTTGCAGGACTGGCCGATCGCCGTTCCAGGCTAAGGTTCCGTCGCCATCAACAAACCCGCGCACAAAGTGTGGCAGACACTCGGCCGGAACGTTCGGAAAGCCAATCACATTGGATTTATTGGGCATTCCGCCCAGCGCCAACAGGTCGTTATACATCGCTTTGCTGCAAAAGATAATGTCACAGCATTCAGATGTTGCATTAATTTTTCTGATGCTATATCTGAAATTAATAGTTTCAGCCATCAAGACAAGATGGTCACGATCAACACTGGCGATCTCGATAAAATGGCCCTTCGTCGTCGGATGGATCCGCATATACCCATCGGCCCACCAGTAGCCCAGGACGTAGGCCATCGCTGGCGACCACGCGGTGAAGAAATCGGCATCCCTTGGCGGTCGGCCCATGCTCTCACCTCGCGCTACGGATAGAAAATCAGAAGCCAGCAGTAAGGCACGCCTTGCTCTGACTTCTGACTGGAGGCCGTGAGTCCTAGAACTCGCCTTTTTCCATACCCGACAGGTTGATCCCATCGAGGGTCGCCATATCATCGTTCTCATTATCGGTCAGCTCGACCGGGCGCTCATCGGCGGTGAGGACATCGACCGACAGACCGAGCGACTGGAGCTCCTTGATCAACACCTTGAACGACTCGGGGACGCCAGCTTCCTGGATCGACTCGCCCTTGACGATGGCCTCGTAGGTCTTGACGCGCCCGACGACATCGTCGGACTTGACCGTCAGCATCTCCTGGAGAATGTAGGCGGCGCCATAGGCCTCGAGCGCCCAGACCTCCATCTCGCCAAAGCGCTGGCCGCCGAACTGGGCCTTACCGCCCAGCGGCTGCTGGGTGACAAGGCTGTAGGGGCCGGTCGAACGGGCGTGAATTTTATCCTCGACCAAGTGGGCGAGCTTGAGCATGTATTTATAGCCGACAGTGACCGGATTATCGAACTTCTCGCCGGTGCGGCCGTCGTAGAGATCGATTTTTGCATCTGGGGGCAGGCCAGCCTCGTGCATCGCCGCGATAATATCGGCATCGCGGGCGCCGTCAAAGACCGGCGTAGCGATGCGATAGCCGAGCCGTGAGGCGGCCCAGCCGAGATGCGTCTCGAGAATCTGACCGATATTCATCCGGCTTGGCACCGCAAGCGGGTTCAGCACGATATCGACCGGCGTGCCATCGGGCAGGAACGGCATATCCTCGATCGCCAGCACGCGGCTGACCACGCCCTTGTTACCGTGGCGGCCGGCCATCTTATCGCCGGGGCTGATTTTGCGCTTCTGGCAGAGCATCACGCGGACGGTCTGGTTCACGCCAACGGGCAGCTCGGTGGTCTCGTCGCGGGTATACACCTTGACATCAATCACCTTGCCCTTGACCCCGTTGGGCACGCGCAGGCTGCTATCCTTCACCTCGCGGGCTTTTTCACCGAAGATCGCCCGGAGCAGACGCTCCTCGGCGGTCAGGTCGGTCTCGCCTTTGGGAGTGATTTTACCAACCAGAATATCGTTCGGCTGCACATCGGCGCCAATGTAGATAATGCCGTGCTCGTCCAGGTTTTTCAGGCTATCCTGGCCGACGTTAGGAATATCACGGGTGATTTCCTCGGGGCCAAGCTTGGTATCGCGGGCCTCAACCTCATATTTCTCAATATGGATCGAGGTAAAGATATCTTCGCGGACCAGGCGCTCGCTGACCAGAATTGCATCCTCGAAGTTTCCGCCCTCCCACGGCATGTAGGCGACCAGAATATTCTGGCCGAGAGCAAGCTCACCATTCTGGGTTGACGAGCTATCGGCGATGATCTGACTGGCCTCAATTCGGTCGCCAACCATCACGCTGGGCCGCTGATTGATACAGGTGTCCTGGTTCGAGCGCAGGAACTTGAGCAGCGGATACACGCGCTCGGTCCCATCGTCCTCGCGGACCAAAATCCGCTCGCTGGTGGACGAGAGCACCGTGGCCGGGGCGCGCGACACGACCACCTGGCCGGAGTCGCGGGCGGCCTTGTACTCCATGCCCGTGCCGATAATCGGCGCATCCGGGCGCAGCAGCGGCACGGCCTGGCGCTGCATGTTCGAGCCCATCAAGGCGCGGTTGGCGTCATCGTGCTCAAGGAACGGAATCAGCGCGGTTGAGACACTCACCACCTGCTTGGGCGACACGTCCATAAAGTCAATCGTCGAGATCTGGGCCTGGACAAACTCCTCGGCGTGGCGGCAGGAGACCGTGCCATCGAGGAAGCGATTATGCTCATCAAGGGCGGCGTTGGCCTGCGCAATAATGAACTTATCCTCCTCATCGGCGGGCAGATAGTCGGTCTCATCGGTCACGATCGGGCGAATTTTGATCACCCGGAGCGGCAGCGCGGCGATTTTATTGGCCAGCTCGCGGGTAATTTCAGTCTCGGCCTCGGCCAGCAGCTCGCCCGATTTCGGATCGACAATATCTTCGCGGAGAATCTGGCCGCGCAGCAGGCCGACCGCAATAATCCGGGCCAGCTCCGCATCAACTTTCGCGCCGCGGGCGGTGATCATCTCGCCGGTGCGAAGGTCGCGGAGATCGCGGGTGACGGTGCCGCGCTCCAGCCAGACCGGGGCATTTTCGACCTCGCGGTAGACCCGGCGATAGGGCGTTTCGAGAAAGCCCATCTCATTGACGCGGGCAAACGTCGACATCGTACCGATCAGACCGATGTTGGGGCCTTCCGGCGTCTCCACCGGGCAGATCCGACCGTAGTGGGAGTGGTGAACGTCACGAACCTCGAAGCCAGCGCGGTCGCGGCTGAGGCCACCGGGGCCAAGCGCCGACAGACGCCGCTTGTGGGTCAGCTCAGCGAGCGGGTTGGTCTGATCCATGAACTGCGAGAGCTGGGAGCCGCCGAAGAACTCACGCATCGCCGCCACGACCGGGCGAATATTGATCAAGCCATTGGGCGTGGCCGCCTCGGGCTCCTGCAGCGACATGCGCTCCTTGATCACCCGCTCCATGCGCAGCAGACCGACGCGGAACTGGGTTTGAATCAGCTCGCCGACGGTGCGGACGCGGCGGTTGCCAAGGTGGTCGATATCATCGGGCTGGCCGATACCATTGTTCAGCTCGACCAGACGTTCGACAATTTTGAAGAGGTCGGCCGTGGTCAGAACGCGCTCGTCTAATGAAGGGACAACCTGGCCCTCGAACGAGCGGCTTTTTTCCCACAGGTTGCGATTGAGTTTATAGCGCCCAACTTTGCCCAGGTCATAGCGCCGCGAGTTGAACAGCAGGGTTTCGAGCAAGGTACGCGCATTATCGACCGTGGCGGGATCGCCGGGACGCAGCCGCTTGTACAGCTCCATAATCGCTTCTTTAGCATTGGTGGCCGGATCTTTTTCCAGCGTCGCCGAGACATACTGGTGATCGCGGTTGGTGTCGACGCTGGCAAACAGCGCGAGCACGTGCTCGTTGTGGCCGCTTTGATCGAGCGGCTTATCGCCAAACAGCCCGAGCACCGCCCGGATCAGAATGGTGACCGGCAGCTTGCGCTTGCGGTCAACCTTGACCGACAGCACATCGCGCTTGTTGGTCTCGAACTCCAGCCAGGCGCCCCGGTTCGGGATCAGCTTGGCGCTGTGGAGCGAGCGGCCGCTGGTTGGCTCTTTTTCTTGTTTAAAATACACACCGGGCGAGCGGATCAGCTGAGACACCACCACACGTTCTGCGCCATTGATAACAAACGTACCATTGTTGGTCATCAGCGGGAAGTCGCCGAGGAAGATTTCGCTTTCCTTGATCTCGCCGGTTGTTTTAACTTTCAGGCGCACCTTCACCCGCAGCGGGGCGGCGTAGGTCATATCACGCTCACGACATTCAAACTCATTGTAGCGTGGCTCGCCAAACTCATATTCCCCGAAGCTTAGCTCGAGATTCTTGCCCGTAAAATCATCAATTGGACTAATTTCGGTGAACAGCTCACGCAACCCCTCGCGTTGAAACCACTTGAATGACTCAAGCTGGGTCTCAATCAGTTTGGGGACCTCGATAGCGTCACGAATGCGGGCAAAACTATGCCGATGTGGCACAGGCATACGCCCAGTTTCGTCACGGCGAACGGCAGGCGTGATCAGCGGCGGCAGAATGACATTGGTTAGAACTGGTGGCATCAGCTTCGCTCCCTAGCCCCGCAAAAGCACAAAACCCTCGCAACCGAGCAACCGCAGATTCCCGTAATGGGCGATCATTTGGAGCTGGTTACGAGTTGGGCTGCTTTTGGCGGCAGCGAATGAAAAAATGCGCCCTGTGGCGCGATCATGATGGTTATTGGCGTGGATTGAAAAGCCTCGTCAAAACAATAATATCTAGATTTTTGCAAACGGGGAATATACCATACCCGATGATAGTTGTCAAGTGGCAATTTCAAGCTCGAGCCAGGCTGAAAGGGATCCTGGATTGGTCACAATCGCCCACATCCGTGCGATCTTTATCCAAATAGGGGAACGTCCTACAATCACTTCACTGCTAAAGTATACCACTATTTACCCTCGAATCGCCGGCTTGGCCAGGCCATGATCAGCGATCATCGGCCTGAACTAAAGTGTCCAGGTCGTGCAGCTGCAGACTGAGCGCATCAATCGAGACCTGGATCTCACGCAGCGAGAGCGCCAGGGAAAACAGCAGCAAGAGCGAGATGGCGGGAAAAAGTAAGGCTGGGGTGGTTAGGGTCAGATCCATTGGTATGGCACGCCTCTCTCGACGCAACGACTGCGCCAAACATGCTACGACAGATTATAGCAGCCTCCGATCAGTCAGTTTGCTGCAGGTCTTCACGATCACTTCACAGTTTCGGGACACCTGCCGTGTTAGGATTGATTCATCGGTGCGGTCAGACCAGCTACGACGGCGTTGTGCAGCGGATGGAAGCACCGCCTACTTTTACCCAGGACGAGCACCGATCTTTTTTGCCATACGTTTGCTAGGAGACCCCAATGAAACAATGGATTTCGATGAGCGTCCGCGTGGGCCTACTGCTCAGCCTGCTGCTTGGAATGCTTGGCGTCGCCAGCGCAACCTGGTATCCGGCCAGCCGCATCAGCGCAACCATGGCCAACGATCGCGATGTCACCACCTACAAAATCAGCCCGAATTCCACCACCGTGCTCTACAGCGCCGATGTGCAGACTGCTGGCCTGCGAGGGCTGTATGCCGTGCCGATTGGCGGCGGAATTGGCGTTCAGCTGGTACAAACCCCGGTGGCCGGCGGCAGCGTCTACCAGTATGACTGGACACCCGACAGCAGCAAAGTGGTCTATATGGGCCAGATCGAAGCGCTCGGCGCGGCCCATGTCTACAGCATCAACGCCAATGGCAGCAGCAAACAAACGATTGATGACGGCATTCCAGGCACGCTCGTATCCTTCAACATTGTCAGCGACACGTATGTCATCGTGTACACATTGACGGCAGGCAACGCGATTGAAATGTATTCAGTGCGGATTGACGGCGTTGGCAGTGCGGTCAGGCTGAACAAAACCCTGCCAGCTGGCGGCAATGTCGTGCAATCGGAGGCCACCGCCGATGGCCAGTGGGTGGTCTATCGCGCCGATGCAACCACCGATGAGAACTTTCAGCTCTTCTCCGTGCAGATTGATGGCACCAACCATTCAGTGCTCAGCGGGGTCAATATCCTCAATGGCGATGTCCAGGATTTCACACTTTCCCCTGACAGCCAGCGGGTCGTCTGGACCGGCGACCTGATTGTTGATGAGCGGGTCGATCTCTATTCCCGCCCGGTTGATGGCAGCCAGATTTTGTCCCTGCTCGATACCAGCGGCGATGATGTGGAGCGGCCGTTGGTTAGCCCGGATAGCCAGTGGGTTGCCTATATCAGAGACAGCGTCACCCAAGGTGAACACCTGCGCTTCACCCCCATTGATTCAAATCAATCAGATGCGGCATCGCTGTATTTCGCTGACAAGATAACGCAGATGTTTACATTCGCCTTTTCGCCGGATAGTCGCCACCTTACGTTCATCTATGACGCGGGAACTGCAGGTAAGCGCAACTTAAACTCTGACGCAATTCTCTCAAATACACCGACCTACGCACTGGCTGGAAACGCAGATATCCTGGATTTCGAGATTACGCCGGACAGTCGCTACGCGATCAGTCGCTCAAATGACAAGAACTTTTTGGCGATCTCGAAGTTGGATGCCGTCCAAGGATACATTATGACCGACCTGGCCGCTGGGCGCAGCGTGGAGCAATTTGCGCTGACCCCACAGGGCGACTATGTGGTCTACCGGGCTGATCGCAACGCAGCGGATACGGTGGAGCTTTTTGCCGTACCCCTGCGCTTCCAGCCGAATATGGCAACAGAGACCACAAAGCTCAATGGGATTTTCAGCACCTTCAACGATGTCACCAGCTTTCAGCTGAGCGCACAGGGCGACGTGGTCTATCGGGCCGATAGCACTGCTGCTGACGAGAAGTTTGAGCTGTATGCGCGGGGCAATCAGCACCAGGTCTTTCTGCCGCTGGTTGTTAGATAATCACCGCCTCGATTAACCAAAAGGCACAGCGCCCAGATACTAGTTCTGGGCGCTGTGCCTTTTTTTACCCAGCCTGGATCGAACTACAGCGCGATTGCCTCGCGAATAACCTGCTCGATCGGCAGGGCGCGGCCGGCGGCCCAGGTCGCGCTGAACGTTGGCTGATCAAGCTGGCGCTGCACCAGATCCACCAGGCGCTGGTAGCCAGGCCGCTTCACTGGCGGCAAGGGCGTGCTGGTGGCCTCGCGCTGCGCCTGAGCCGCACCCAGCAGGCGGGCGGCCGCCAGCGCCTGGCCCTCGGCGGCCGCCAGCTCCGCCAGCACCTCCAGCGCCGAGGAGATCCGCTTCTGGTCGCCAAGCTCACGCAGCAGGGTAAAACTTTCGATCAGGCGCTGGTGCGCCTCGGCATAGTGCCCCTGGCGGCAGGCGGTCTGGGCCAGGCCGCAGAGAACCTCGGCCATATTCTCCTGAACCCCAAGCTCCTGACACAGCACCAGCGCCTGCTCGAACATCTGGTGCGCCGCCGTCAGATCGCCCTCGATCAGCAAGGCCTCGCCCAGATTATCCAGCGCCACTAGAATGCTAAATCGCTCGCCGATTTTGCGGCTCAGCGTCAGGCTCTCCTCGATGATCGCACGGGCCTGGGGCAGATCGCCGGCATCGAGCAGCAAAAGCCCCAGATTTCCCAGCGACACAGCGATGCCACGGGTGTAGCCAATCGTGCGACTAATCTCCAGACAGCGCTGATAGTAGATCTGGGCGGCGCCGGGGTTGGACTGGCTCATCGCAAGCAGGCCCAGGCTGTTGAGCGCCAGCGCGATCGTCGCGGAGTCGCCGATTGCCTCGCCGATCTCCAGGCTCTGCTCCAGGAAAATTTGGGCCTGCGGATAGTCATTCTGCAGCCAGGCCAGGGTGCCAACCTGATAGAAAGCCTGCGCCCAGATCGTATTCGCCTGGGCCGGGCCAAGCGCCAGCGCCTGCTCAAACCAGCGCCGCCCCTCGCTGAGAAGATTGCGCAGCACCCAGAAGCGCCAGATCGCATTGCTTAGCCGCAGGGCGATCTCCTGCTGCTCCTGGGCCACCGCCCAGGTGAGCGCCGCCCGCAGATTGGGATGCTCGTGTTCCAGACGATTGACCCAGTTGAGCTGGGAAGGCCCAACCAGGGCCGGGGCGGCGGTTTCGGCCAGCGCGAGATAGTAGCCAGCGTGGCGCTCGTACAGCGGAGCGGCCTCGCCGCTGATCACTAGCTGGGCGAGGGCGTACTCACGCAGCAGCTCCAGCATGGCGAACCGAGGCTCATCGAGCGTGTTTCCCATCCGGCGCAGCAGGCTCTTGGTGATCAGGGCGGCCACTCCATCGACGCCGCTGTCGCGCTTTTTGGCTGGCTCGCTCGCGCCAACCACCGCCGTGACCGCATCGAGAGTAAAGCTGCCAACAAACACCGCCAGAGAGCGAAACAGCTGCTGCTCGGCCGGATCAAGCAGGGCATAGCTCCAGTGAATGGCGTTGGTCAGCGTCTGCTGGCGCACCGGCAGGTCGCGGGCGCCGCCGGTCAGCAGATCCAGCGAGGTGCTGCCGGCGGTGCCCTCAAGCTGGGCCAGCAGCGTGGTGGGGGTAAACAGCAGGCTGTGGGCCGAGGCCAGCTCGATCGCCAGCGGCAGCCCATCCATGCGCACACAGATACCGGCGATGGCCCGCAGCGCGGCGGCATTGGGTCCAAAGCCAGGCTGGACCGCCTGCGCGCGCTGGACAAACAAGGCCACCGCCGCCGAGTTGCTCAGCGCCGCGACCTGCTCCGCCTCATCGTGGGGCAGCTTGGCAAGATCAGGCAGCGCCAGGGGCAGCACCGGAAACAGCTGCTCGCCGTAGATCTGCAGGGCGGTGCGGCTGGTGATCAGCATTTTAAGGCCGGGGGCGACCGTAAGCAGGCTATTGAGCAGCGGGGCGGCGGCAATCACCTGCTCGAAATTATCCAGCAGCAGCAGCATTTGCTTGTCGCGCAGGGCCAGCTGGAGCTGCACCAGCAGCGATTGAGTGCCCATCTCGTGGACGCCCAGCGCCTGCGCGATGCTCGGAATAACCAGGTCAGGATCGGTGATCGGGGCCAGTGAGACCAGCACAACCCCGTGGGCAAACAGCGGCGGCTCGTTCTGATTGAGCAGCAGTTCGTTGGCCAGCTGCAGCGCCAGCCGCGTTTTACCGACGCCAGGCGGACCGATCAGGGTGAGCAGGCGGGTATCGGGATTATTCAGCCGGGCGTGCAGCAGCGCCAGGTCCTGAGAACGCCCAAGCAGGGGCGTTGTGGCAGCCGGAAGATTCGGCGGATAGATCGGCGCGGTCGGGCGCGCTGGCGGGGGCGGGCTGCCAGCGGCTGGATGACCGCCACTATGCTGCTGGGCCCGCGCCAGATCGACAATCGCCGGCTGATCGGCTGGGGAGATTTCGAGCAGGCGGGCCAGCACCGTGGCGATCGACTTGGAGGGCCGTCGTTCGCCAGTCTCGAGCTTGCGAATGCACGAAAGCGAACAGCCAGATTGACGGGCCAGCTCAGCCTGGGTCAGATCAAGCGTTTTACGACGCTGCTTAAGCCAGTGTCCAAATGAGATCGAGTCATGTTCGTACATGGTCGCCTTTCACTGACTGAGTTTGGTGTAGGTATTCCAGACAAACGAAGCAGCCCAGCGTGGCTGAAATCGATGATTTTAGCGGGAGTGTAGCGCAACTATGTGGTGCTTTTTGTGGTACCTATTGTACCATAAAGGGTCTTTTATTAAGAATATTTTTCTGTTTTAATGATTATTAACCAATTCCCTAACACACAGTTAATTTAATCTCAACGTAGACCTATCGATGCCACGGCCTAGATAGCCAGCCACAACGCAGCACTACCGTGTTCCCGCCACAAGCGCCAGGCTCATCAACGCCCTGGAACCGAAACCGAAGCCAGCTAGCCGAACCGCCAGCCTAATCTCGGCGAAGAACAACCGTTTGTACAAGGAGTACTCATGTCTAAACGTCTTTTCCCATCACTGTTGATCTGTGCCATTGTGATTGCGATCCTGACACTGATGAGCACGATCGGGGCATCGGCTGACAATCCGGTTGTCTGGAGCGATATTACTGACGAGAGCCTGCTGGCCAGGAATGAGCGCCAAATTGTGCCCCAGCGCTATCGCACCGTCGCCACCGACCCGATCGCCCTGCACAAGGTGCTGGCCGCGGCCCCGCTGGAGCGCAGTGATGCTGCCAAGCAACGCCAGGTTGTGATGCTGCTGCCGCTGCCAGATGGCACAATGGGCCGCTTTCACATCGTCGAGTCGCCGATTATGGCCCCCGAGCTGGCCGCACAGTTCCCTGACATCAAAACATATACTGGCCAGGGCATCGACGACCCGACCGCAACTGCGCGGCTTGATCGCACCCCGGCTGGATTTCATGCAATTATTCTATCCAACGCCGATACGGTCTACATTGACCCCTACAGCACCAACAACGCGCAGGTTTTCATCAGCTACAATCGCAGCGACTACCTTGCGAGTGATGACGATCGGCTGAACCAGCTCGCGAATGAGGTGGTTATCAATGAAAGAACCCGGGTAGCGCCATCGCCACAGGCCGAGCTGGCCTCCGGGGCGGTTTTGCGCACCTATCGGCTGGCCCTGGCCGCGACCGGCGAGTACACCCAGTTTCATGGTGGCACGGTTTCGGGCGCAATGGCGGCAATCGCCACCTCAGTCAACCGCGTCAACGCGGTCTACGAGCGCGAGGTCGCCGTTCGGCTCATCCTCGTCGCCAACAACAGCCAGATTGTGTACACCAACGCCAGCACCGACCCCTACACCAACGATAATGGATCGACCATGCTGGGCCAAAATATCAGCACGCTCAACTCGGTGATTGGCTCAGCCAACTACGATATCGGCCACGTGTTCAGCACTGGCGGCGGCGGCGTGGCCTATCTGGGCAGCGTCTGTGGCAGCAACAAAGCTGGTGGCGTGACCGGGAGTGGAAGCCCGGTCGGCGACCCATTTGATATCGACTATGTCGCCCACGAAATAGGCCACCAGTTCGGCGGCAACCACACCTTCAACGGCACGACTGGCAGCTGTGGTGGCGGCAATCGCTCCAGCACCGCCGCCTACGAGCCCGGCAGCGGCTCAACGATTATGGCCTACGCCGGGATCTGTGGCGCGGAAAACCTCCAGCCGAACAGCGACCCCTATTTCCACAGCAAAAGCTACGAGGAAATTACGGCCTTCACCACCACCGGCGGCGGCAATGCCTGTGCGGTCAAAACCAACACTGGCAATCAGGCACCGACCGCAAATGCCGGGGCGGCCTACACCATTCCAGCCAACACCGCCTTCACCCTGACCGGCTCGGGCAGCGATCCTGATGGCGATACCCTAAGCTATATGTGGGAAGAGTACGATCGTGGCACGGCCGCGCCGCCGAACACCGACAACGGCAGCCGCCCGATCTTCCGCTCGTTCAGCGCCAGCAGCACACCGTCACGAACCCTCCCCAAACTATCTGACATTCTGAACAATACCGCGACGCTTGGCGAGGCGCTGCCAACCACCAATCGCACAATGACGTTTCGCCTGACCGTGCGGGATAACCGGGCTGGCGGTGGCGGAGTCGCCTTTGCCAGCACCACGGTTACGGTCAATGCCAGCGCCGGGCCGTTTGCGGTGACCGCCCCCAACACGACGGTGACCTGGGCCGGCAACAGCAGCCAGACGGTAACCTGGAACGTCGCCAACACGACGGCTGCCCCAGTCAGCTGCGCCAGCGTCAATGTGCTCCTATCGACCGATGGCGGCCAGAACTTCAGCACCACTCTGGCGACAGCCACGGCGAACGATGGCTCCCAGGCTGTGACCCTGCCGAATATCAGCACCAGCACTGCGCGCATCAAGGTGGCCTGTGCAAGCAGTATCTTCTTCGATATCGCCAACACCAACTTCACGATTACGCAGTCAAGTGGCAGCACGCCAACTAACACGGCGCTGCCGACCGCCACCCGCACCCCGCTGCCGACCGCGACCAATACGCCGCTGCCGACCGCGACCAGCACCCCTGGCGCCACCGCGACCAGCACCCCGCTGCCAAGCGCCACCAGCACCCCGCTGCCAAGCGCCACCAGCACGCCGATCGTCGGCGGCAACGGCATCCTCAACCCTGGCTTCGAGGCCGGCACCAGCCCGTGGGTGCAGACCTCCAGCG
>DAOTUS010000050.1:0-4608 GCA_034437415.1 Herpetosiphonaceae bacterium | reverse complement strand
ATCAGGGATTCAGGCCAGTTGGCATTCACTGCCCCTTTGCAATGAGATGCGGTGCTGGCACGGGTGAACCCACCCAGAGCAGTCGGATTTCGGCGACGCGATCGTCACGACGGTGAGCGTGATCCTGGCACGCATGGGAACCGTCTCATTTCAGGTGAGCTGGCGGATTAATCTGGCCGGAATCCCTGTTTATCGGCTGCTTATGTCTGCCAGCAGTGGTGCAACCATTCTGGAGCAAAATGCAGGCAATGGGCTGAGGTATGTGCGACGACCTCTCCACACAGCACCGAAATAACTGGATTTGGGTTGGGTTTAGTCGAAAATCGAGGTAAAGACTCGGCAAAACCGAATTTTTCATCCAGTTCAACCGAATTTTTCATCCAGTTCAACCGAAAATTTCATCCAGTTTAACATTAACATTTAACACAAAAATCCGAAGGGGCTTGCTCACTGGCTGAGCAAGCCCCTTCGGTGCTGTGTGGAGAGGTCTGGCATACTATATACCGCACGGGTTACGGAAAAGATACGGGCAATTTAGACCAATTTTCGAGCAATTTTAAATCCTGATCGAGCGCCAGCCATTTGGCCGCAGCTGGCCGCTATTTTGGGCGGGCGCCGAGCGTCACCGGAATGTTGGACTGCTTGCCATCGCGCTGGACGGTCAGCGTCACCGTATCGCCGACGCGCGAGTCGTTGATCAGCGCGATCAGATCATCGCTGCTGCGCACGGCCTCGCCGTTGAACGCCACAATGATATCGCTGTCAATAGCCAGCGGAGCGCCGCCAAAATCCACCGTCTTGCGGCCAAGTCGCAGGCCGGCCTTGTCCGCCGGGCCACCGGAGACCACAGCCGAGATTAGCACGCCCTGGGTGACCGGCAGCTCATAGTTGCTGGAAAACTGGGGCGTGACGCTGAGCATGCTGACGCCAAGATAGGCCGACTGATGCTCGCCGGTCGCGATCAGGTCATCGATGACCACCCGAATGGTGTTCGACGGCACGGCGTAGCCAATCCCGGCAAACGATGGCGCGCTCGCGGTGTCGCTGACCCGAATAGCGGTGTTGATGCCGATCAGCTGGCCGCGACTGTTGAGCAGCGGGCCGCCGCTGTTGCCGGGGTTGATCGCCGCATCGGTCTGGATGATCCGCGAGATCTGGAAGCGGCCGCCGCTGCTGGTGCGGCGGCTGGGCAGGCTACGGCCTTCAACCGCGCTCACAATCCCCTGGGTCATGGTGTTTTGCAGCCCAAACGGGTTGCCAATCGCCACCGTATCCTGGCCAACTTTGACCAGCTTCGAGTCGGCAAAGACCACCGGCTCAACGCCCGCCACCTCGGCCTCGGCAACCTTGATCACCGCCAGATCCGAGTCCTCGTCGCGGCCAACCAGCGTGGCGGGCACCTGGCGGCCATCCATAAAGGTCACGTAGATCGAGCGGGCATCTTCGATGACGTGGTTGTTGGTCACGATATGGCCGGCGGTGTCGACCAGAAAGCCCGACCCCTGGGCCTGCTGGAGATCCTCCAGATCGGTCGGCTCGTCATCGGCGATATTCGAGGTGTCGATGCTTACCACCGCTGGGCCAACCCGCTCGTACAGGGCAACCCGCGCCTGCTCGGCGGCAAAGGCGGCATCACCAAGGACAGCGGGCGCAGCCGGGGCTGGCGGCGCGGCGGCGGCTGGTGGTGCGCTAGCGATGGTCGGATTGGGGTCAACAATGGTTACTCCCGAGCGAACGGGAGCCTCGGGGGCTGGCTGCACAATCCAAATTGTCAGGCCGGCAATAATACACAGCAGCGGAATAAGCAGAAGCGGAATCAGTATTTTTGCGGTACGTTGCGCCATATCGAGAACCCTTTCCGGCCAATACCAGACCTAAATCGAACGACATGCTATAATTTTACCAGAACATGCCGCCGATCAAGCGCAGCGGTTCACCATAAAACCCTGTCCACATCCAATCTTCATTTTGCGGGGTTTACACACGAGTGAGGGACGAGTGACCCAACCAGCCAGCCAATCGATACCGCGCCGCAATCGCCGGGCGGCCCGCCGCGCAGCCCGCCGGGCCCGGCCACGCTGGCTCAAGCTGCTGATTGCGCTGATCCAGATCAGCCTGCTGCTGCTGGTGCTGGCGATTGGGGCCGCCATCGGCGTGTACACATATTTTGGGCGCGATCTGCCCTCGGGGGCGGCGCTGGGCACCCATCGGCCGTTTGAGACGACCAAAATCTACGCCCGCGACGGCACCACCCTGCTGTACGAGATCTTCGATCCGGCGGCGGGCCAGCGCACGGTCGTGCCGTTCAGCGCCTTTCCGCAAAACCTAAAAGATGCCACGATTGCGATTGAGGACGCCAATTTTTACTCGAACCCTGGGGTCAATATCCCGTCGATTGTGCGGGCGCTCTACGCCAACGTGACCAATCAGGCCGAGGGCCAGGGCGGCGCATCGACGATTACCCAGCAGCTGGTGCGGAATGTGCTGCTGCCGCCGGACGAGCGCACCGAGCAGTCGCTCCAGCGCAAAATCCGCGAGGCGATTCTGGCCTATCGGATCAGCGAGCAGTACTCGAAGGACCAGATTCTGGCGCTCTATCTGAATGAGATTCCGTATGGCAATAATGCCTACGGCGCCGAGGCCGCCGCCCAGGCCTACTTCGGCATCAGCGTCGGCGAGCTGTCGCTGGAGCAGGCGGCGCTGCTGGCCGGGCTGCCGCAGTCGCCCTCCCGGCTCGACCCGCTGATCAACCCGGCCGGGGCCAAGCAGCGCCAGCAGGCGGTGCTTGAGGCGATGGTGCGCAACGGCTTTATCACCGACCAGCAGGCCCAGCAGGCCTTCGATAAAACGCTGTACGTCAAGCCATCCGAGGTGAGTCTGCGGGCGCCCCATTTTGTTTTCTACGTGCGCGAGCTGCTGGAGGCGCGCTACGGCCCCGAGCTGCTCTATCGCGGCGGCCTGCGCGTCACCACAACGCTCGATCCGGCCTGGCAGGACGAGGCCCAGACGGCCGTCAAAACCAGGGTTGACGAGATTCGCGACCAGAACGCCAGCAATGGCGCGGTGGTGATGCTGGACCGGGCGACAAACCAGGTGCTGGCGATGGTCGGCTCGGCCGACTACAACGACCAGAGCATTGATGGGCAGGTCAATGTAACGCTGGCCGAGCGTCAGCCTGGCTCGGCGCTGAAGCCGTTTGTCTATGCGACGGCGCTGATGCAGGGCGCGACCGCCGCCACGGTGCTGTGGGACGTGCCGACCGAGTATCCGCTCAGCGGCGGCGAACTCTACGCGCCGCAGAACTACGACGGCGCCTTCCACGGGCCGGTGTCGATCCGGGTGGCGCTGGCGAACTCGTTCAATATCCCGGCCGTCAAGTCGCTGGACCAAGTTGGCATCGATGCGTTTCTGCGCCAGGTCCACACGATGGGGATCTCGACGCTGAACGACCGCCCGCGCTACGGCCTGGCGCTGGCCCTCGGCGGCGGCGAGGTCAAGCTGCTGGATCTGACCAGCGCCTACAGTGTGTTTGCCAACGCCGGCGGATATCGCCCGCCGGTGACGATCTTGAAGGTGGTCAACACCCGCGGCGAGGTGCTGGAGGCCTGGCACGCCCCCGATCCTCGGCCGGTGCTCGGGCCAGACGGGGCCGCGATCTCGTACCTCATCACCAGCATCCTGAGCGACAACGTGGCCCGCCAGTGGATGTTCGGCGCCGATAATGCGCTGGCCCTGCCCGATGGCCGTCCGGCGGCGGTCAAGACCGGCACCACCGACGACGACCGCGACAGCTGGACCGTCGGCTACACCCCGCAGGTCGTGATCGGGGCCTGGGTCGGCAACAGCAACAACGACCCAATGCAGGCCGTGCCCGGCTCATTCGGCGCCGCCGTGATCTGGAATCGCCTGATGACGAAGTACCACGCGGGCCAGCCGATCGAGGAGTTTCCCTGGGCGCCGGGCGTGGTCGAGGCCGAGGTGTGTGTGCCAACCGGGATGAAGCCCTCGCCAGCCTGCCCGAATGTGCGCACTGAGTTTTTTGTGGCCGGGACCGAGCCAACCACCACCGATGATGTCTACCGGATGGTGCGGGTCGGCCCCAGCGGCGACTGTGTGGCGCTGCCGGGACAGTCCGGCGAGGAGCGGGCGTTCGCGGTCTATCCGCCCGAGGCGGGCGACTGGGCCGCCCAGGGCGGCCTGCCGGCGCCGCCAACCCGCCCGTGTACCCTCAGCAACGCCCAGCCCGGCGACTCGCCGGCGGAGATCAGCGCGCCCACCGCTGGCGCCGTGGTCGGGCCGCAGGTTCGCATCCGCGGCAGCGCCGCCGCCAACTACAGCCTGAGCTGGGGCGCTGGCGCCAGCCCCGCCAGCTGGAACCCAATCACCGATGGCTTTGGCGGGATCAAAAATGGCCTGCTGGCGATCTGGCCGGGCGATCAGCCCGAGGGCCAGTACACGCTGCGGCTGGTGGTGCAGCAGCCCGGCGGCCCGCTGGAGCAGCGCGTGACGGTGACGCTCGATCGAACCCTGCCGACAATTAGCATCAGCGTCCCGGCCAGCGCCGCCGTCGGCCAGAGCGTGCGGCTCAGCGCCCAGGTTGCTGACAGC
>DAOTUS010000049.1:0-4805 GCA_034437415.1 Herpetosiphonaceae bacterium | reverse complement strand
GGCGCTGGGGTGGTGCCACGCACTTCTTTGCCGAGCAGGCCCAGCAGCACTTTGAAGTTGTCCGGGTTGCCGGGGTGCCACTCGAAGCGAGCGCGCTCGAACCACTGGGTCAGCACCGTGTCGCCGTTGGCGTTGGTCTCGGTCCTGGGTTCAGTCAGCGGCAGGCCGAACAGCTGGAGCGACTGCGCGTATTTATCCAGCCCGGCGATCTTCAGGCCGTGGCTCTCCCAGTACTGGCGGAAGCCCAGACCACCCTGGATGTTACAGACATTGTGGCCGGTTTGGTCGAACCACAGACAGCCCTCTTTTGGCCCCGACTCGCGTGGCTCCACGTTTGGGTCGCGGCCAAGCTGGCGCAGGCGCTCCTTGCCGAGCAGGCCCAACAGCACGCGGTAGGGCGTGCCGGCGTTCTCCGGGTGATCCTCGAGCCGGGTGCGCTCGACCCACTGGGTATTGTAGGTCTGGCCGGTGTCGGCGTTGACCTCATTGGCCGCCGTGGTGATCGGGTAGCCGAACACGGGCAGGCCGCCGTTGTTCTCCCAGTAGTCCGAGAATGGGTCGGTGAAGCAGTGCGGGGTTTTGTCGGCGGGGAAGCAGAGCTGGTGGGCCGAGGCGGGCTGCGGGTGAACAACAAGCGTGAGCAGTAGCACGATAGCGAACGCGAATCCAGTGAGACGACGGTACATACGTTCTCCCTTCAAACAAGAGTAATGGATAGTAGTGAGTATGACAGCATCGCTAGCCCCAAGTCAATTACTTTAGTCACCCCTACCCCTCACCCGCCGCCAGCCCCCTCACGCGCCCGCCGCGATCAGCTCGGCCCAGCGCTCCCAGACCAGCACCATCGCCAGGGTGTCGAGGCGGCAGTACTGCAGCAGCAGCTGCTGCCAGGCGGCCCGGTCGGCGGCGCTGGCGGCAAACAGCATCGTCTGGTAGGCCCGCAGCGCAGCGGTGCCGTTCTGGATCGTGCGGACCTGGCCGTCGATCAGGCGCGCGGGCAGGATTTTATACAGGCTGGCCGCGCCGTCGTCCGCCAGCTCCAGCAGCGTGGCGAAGCGGGCACGCAGCCGCGGCTGGGTGCGCCAGATCGCATCGGCGACCACCTTCAGCGAGGTCTGGCCGCGCATCTGCGGGTGAAAGTAGTGGTCGATGGTCAGCGCGTGCATATCGACAATCCGATCCTTGGCCCCGCGCGTGTCCAGCCACTCCAGCAGCGCGGCGTCGCCCAGACTGCGGGCGCGCAGCTGCTCGGCGATCTGGCGCAGGGTTGTGCTTTCGTGGGCCGCCCAGGCCAGCACGGTGCCGGAGGTGCCGAGGTGCGCCATCAGGCTGCGGGCGAAGCGCTCGTTGGGAAACGTCGGCTCGGGGTTGATCCACTCGCTGTGCTGGAGCGCGGCGCCTGGCGCCGGCAGCGTGTGGCAGCTCCACTGAAACGCCTCCAGCGCATACGGCTTGAGCTGGGCGTGCGAGGGCAGGACATAGCGGGCGGTCTCGAAGTCGAGAAAGTGCAGCGGATAGACCAGGCGGTCGAGCAGGCCGGGCAGCGCGGGGCCGAGCCACTCGCGGTCGGCGCGGCTATACTCAACCTGGATGATCTGGCGCTGGTTGCGCTTGCCGACCGTGCCATCTTTCTTGCGCAGCCGCTCGACCGGCACATCGAACAGATGCACGCTGCCCTGGGCGATCAGCTCGCTGGCCAGCGGGGAGCCGCTGCCGCCCGCCGCGCCAAGATGGTACAGATCGAGCAGGTGCGGCTGGGCGTGGGCCAGCTCGCGCCAGCACTCCACAAAGCCGCTGCGCTCGGCCGTGCCCTCGATGCGATACTCGCAGCTGGCGCAGCGGTGGCTGAGCTGGGGCGCAATCCGGCGCAGCGGATTCAGGCTGGCGAGCATCCGATCCGTAAACTCGCGCACCGCCGCCTGCAGCTCGGCAACCTCGGCGCCGACCGGGAGCTGTTTGACGATTGGCTCCTGCTTGAGCAGCGCCGCATCGCCGGTCACCAGCACCAGCCGCCGCGCCCAGGCGCCTGTGCGCCCGACAACATCGAACTGAAACCAGGTCCGAATCTGCTCGATGCTAATCATCTGGGAGCTGTCGGGGAGCAGTAAAAACGGGCGGATCTCGGCGGTCGGGAAGCACTCCTGGAGCACCAGCACCTGAAAGGTCACATCTTCCAGATACGGCAGCCACTCGCCGGCCAGGCCGCCAGTTTTGCCGCGCAGCGACTCGGCGGGGTCGTAGCTTTTGGATTTGACCTCGATCAGCTCGATCAGGTTGCCTTTTTTGACCAGAATATCCACCCGCGCCAGCTTGCCCTGGCTGATAAAGGTGGCCTCAAACAGGGTCACCTCGGCGGCCTGGAGCGCCACCAGCGTGGTGGCCGCCGACTCCTCCAGCGACAGCGTCTCGTCGATCGCCACGCCGTCGGGGAAGTGCAGCTTGGCCAGCGCCTCAAACAGATAGCCGTCTTCCTCCAGCAGCTCCATAAACATGTCGCCAGCGGTGATCGCCGGGTAGTGCAGCTTTTTGTAGTACAGCTTCGTCGGGCAGGTGCGGGCCAGCTTGTAGTCCGATTTGGAGAGATACTGCGGCATGATGATGTTCCTCGCTACATTCGCCAGGCTCAGTGTAGCAGATCGGCTTGATCGAGACTGTCACAGCTTGGAGGCTGACGCTCCGAGGAAACGGTCGGCTCAGGCTTGCAGCGCTTTGGGCTGGAGTGCGAGCCGGGATTGCAGAATAAAGAGCCAAAGCAAACCAAGCGCCGGCAAGGTATGCACAATCACCATGACCACGCCGCTAAGCGACTGGATCATTGGTGAAATCCCAATGAATAAAAATATCCCGACTAGCTGGCGCCGCCGCCGCTGGTCGGCATTCACCAGAACATGGATAAAGGGGAGATACAGCAGGACAAAATAGTGCGACCAGATAATCGGCGAAAGCATAATCATCGTGGTTATTGCCAGGGGGATAAAGCCATCGCGCTGGCGTGGCGTGCGCAGAACCACCAGGGCAAACGCAATCCCGATCGCAATCCGATACACCAGATCGATACTATAGGCGCCGGTCTCATTATAGATAAAGAGATAGGCGGTCATTCGCATCGAAAAATAATCAATATAGAGAATTTTACTCAGCTCCTGGTTAACTGCTGGCAGAACCTGATTGATAAAGATCCCAAGCTGATCCCAGCCCACCAGCCAGAAGCTTAGCGCCATGATGCTAAAGCTGCTCAGGCAGGCAACTCCGGCCGCCCACCAGCGCCGCTGGACAATTAGGGGCAGGAGACAGATCGCTGGATAGAGCTTTAGCGCAATACTGACGCCTAGCAACACGCCAGCCCATGTATCGCGATTGTGGCGCAGGCAGTACCAGGCTCCGGTGAGCAGAGCCAGAAGAATCAGTTGGAGCTGCCCCCAGGTCAGGTGGTTGATGAGCGGTGGAAAAAGCAGGATGGCGATGAAGCTCACATAGCGCCAAAAAGGGGTCGTGATCACATCCTTTAGATTAAGCTCGCGAACAACGATCACCATTGCCAGACCCAACGCCAGAACAGAGATCAGGTTCCATCCCCACCATCCAGCGACCAGCGTCGGAAAGATTAGGCAGAAAATTGCGATCGGTGGCGGATAAAGGTACTGGTTATCGATCGGGGTGACGGTGGTCCCTTCCTGATACAGCGAAAGACCAGCGCGGAGACGCTCGGCGCCAGCAAAGTACACAAAGAAATCTGTTCGCTTCAGCTCTAGCCTCGTAAGTAAGATGAGCGATACCAGTAAAAAGCCACCAAAGATCAGCGCATAGGGAAGTAGCGATAACAAGCGTTGCTGGGGTAAATTTGAGCGAAGCGGTTTTGTCGACAACGGTGTGCCCTCCCTTGATCAAATGATAAAGCCAGCTGGCAGAGTTCGCGCTCCAGCCCAATTCCTAAGCCATATTTTGACCGCATTATACTGGAAAATAGCCCTACAAATATGTTTGTTGCGCTCAGTGCGCGCATATGTGCCTGATTTAACAGCTCGATTTTGATATAAGTAAATATTGCATTAACGAAATAGTTCGATTATCATACCGCCAGCACCCAAGTTCCAGGCCATGAACCGAATACGGCAGCGTCAGCTATCCTATCGCTATGCCCACGTGCAAAGCCATACAGCATTCTCTGCCACAGTCTCAGGCGATATGTGCTGTTTGGCGCGTTAGCCGCGCGTGCGCCGACACCCAATATCAATAACCCAGATCGACATCTCTACAGATCGATATTCTCCCCCTAGCTATTCATTCAACCCTAGGGAGTTGTTTATTTTAGTTCGCCACGGCAGGAGTCGCGCCTCCCGGCCATGGCGGCTGACTCCTGCGGAAAAAAATTCGGCGGGATTTATTGCCGTCTCAAGGCGCATCAAAGAGCAAAAAATCAAGGCTCGCCAGGTCGAGCCAGACCCCATTATTTGGTTGAACCAGCGTTATTTTAAAAGGGGATCGAATGAGCCACGCACGAAGCAAGCCCGTCAGCCGACCGACTCGCCCGCACAGCCGGAGCCAGCGCCTGTACAAAGCCCTGCTGTTCCTGGTGCTCGCCAGTCTCTTCAGCGGCTACATCCAACCGGCGGCGCTCAGCGCCCAGGAGCCGCTGCCAGCCGTGGAGGCCACGCCAGCCACGCCGCCACCAGCCAGCGAGTCCCCGACCGCCACCCAGAGGGTCCCCGCGCCAAGCGAAGCGGTCGAGCCTGCGCCGGTCGCGGTGAGCGCCGAGCTTGCGCCTCTCGCCGCCCAATCCGTTCCGGTGGCCTGCGCCGTGCCGG
>DAOTUS010000048.1:0-23465 GCA_034437415.1 Herpetosiphonaceae bacterium | reverse complement strand
GGGGCGGCGCAAAGCGGGCGGGGTCGAAGCGGGCGGGGTCATGCCACAGCTCGGGCATGGCGTGGGTGTAGACCGTCGAGTACATCGCCAGCCAGCCACGGGGCACGTGGTAGCCGTGATACTCGAACGGCGCGACGACCCCGCGAAAGCCGCCGGGCGCCGGTGGGTGGAGGCGCTCGCACTCGCGCAGCACCCGGTCGAGCGTGGGCAGCTGGCGCAGGGATTCGGGGCCGGGGTCGGCCGCGCCCAGCACCTGCACGGCCTCGGCGCACACGGATTCGAGGATCGCGGGATGCCGAGCCAGCTCCAGGCAGGTCCAGGTCAGCAGCGAGGCGACGGTATCGTGGCCGGCCCAGAGCAGCAGGAGCAGCTCGGCGCTGATCGAGTCGGCGGCGGGGATCGGCTGGTCGGCAGGAGACAGCAGCAGGCTCAGGGCATCGCAGGCGCCAGGCAGGGGATTGGCCCGGCGGTAGGCAATCAGCGTGCGCAGGTGGCGGCGCAGCCGCGTGCCAGCCACCTGGGCGCGCCGGTAGGTGGTGCCAGGGAGCGGCAGGGCGAGCGGCGTGAACAGGCCAGCGGTGAAGCGGGCAAAATCGTGATGCAGCTCGTGGGCCAGATACGGCGGCATCGGGCCACAGACCACCAGGGCGGCGATCTCAAACGCCAGAGCTTGCAGGCGCTCCACAAGCACAACCTCGCCAGCCGTCGCCCAGGCGGCGCAGTGATCGCGCACGAGCTGCGCAATCGCCGGCAGATGATCGCGCAGCGTGGCGTGGCTGAACGCCGGCTTGAGCAGCGTGCGCCGGGTATCGTGGACCGTGCCATCGGTCAGCGACAGACCGCCGCCCATCAGGCGCAGCATCGAGCGGCCCCAGCCCTCGCGCCAGGAGAAATGCTGGGAGCCGGAGGCCAGCATAAAGCGATTGCCCTCCGGCTCCAGCAGCACGACACACGGGCGGCCCAGCAGGTGGGTGCGCCAGATCGGGCCATAGCGGGCCGCACGCTCCTGGGCAAACACCAGCGGGTCGGCCAGCCACTCGCGGATCTCACCGATCAGCGGCAGGCCGCTCTGGCCAGGGGGCAGGTTGGAGGGGGACGCACGAAACATTAGGTTCCTAGATGGCTTTTAGCCTGAAAATGTGGCGCATCATCCCCGCAGAGCCGCTGCATTGAGCGCGGCGGGAAGCAATCGGCTCTTCGGGATGCTTCGGACAACGATCAGCCGGGCACCACATTGGAGGAGGTAAGATTATGCCTGAGCGCGCCGACTGCGGCGGAGCTGCGCCACACCGACAAGGAACAGCCCAAGGCCCAGGCCGACCCAGAGCAGCGGCGTGGAGGACGAGCCGCCGGTATTCGGCAACGAGATCACCGGGGCCTGGCTTGGCGTTGGGGCGGTGGTTGCCGCTGGTGGGCTGGTGGCCGGAGCGACGGCGGTTGGCACGTTGGTGGCCTCCACGGTGGCGACTGGGGTTTCGACCACGGTCGCCGTTGCAGTGGGGACGCTATCGGTTGGCGGCGCTGGCGCGGCGGTGGGTGCAAGCGTCGTGGCGGTGGGCAGCGGCGTTTCGGTCGGAACTGGCGTTTCGGTCGGCAGCGGCGTTTCGGTCGGCAACGGCGTGGGTGTCAGGGTTGGGCGCGGTGGCTGGGCGAGTTCATTCGCTGAGACCGGAACCAGGAGCAGCGCCGCCATAACCGCACAGACCAACAGAATCGAACGAACTACAAGTTGACGCATCATGCAAAATCCTCATGAACTGTAAGAATAGGACGCAAACAGTGGTGAGACTTTATTATAACTAAAACAACCAATCGTAAACATGGCGAAAATAGCAGCAAAGCGGGGGATCTGGGTAAAAAAAGGCCCCGTTGATTGTTCAACGGAGCCTTTGGTGTGGCAGGGGTGCAGGGACTCGAACCCTGAAATCCGGTTTTGGAGACCAGCAGTTTGCCAATTAGCTTACACCCCTGTACGTGTGTCAACCGGACACGCGACGAAGTATAGCACAAACTGCTGCTGGGGGCAAACACGCCATAATTGTGGATAGAGCGCGGATCATCACTCGGCGGGCGATTTCCAGGCGTCGGCGGGCAGGGGCGCGACTGCGTCAATCGGGACCCAGCCAATGTAGTCCCACTCGGGCGGCAGGACCACGTGATACCAGCCCGCCACGGCCTCGTAGGTCCACAGCAGCTCGCCAGGCTGCACGGTTGCCAGCAGTGGTGCCGCCGGGTCGGGGTCATACAACACGTCCAGCGGGGCCAGCGGGGTGACCAGCGGCAGCACCGGCGGCTCCAGGTCGGCGGCGGTCAGCGGGAGGCGCAGGAAGTCGCTGATGCCCTGGGTGATCGTGGCGGCCAGCTCGTCCTGGCCCGCAGTGAGCAGGGTGAAATCGGCCGGGTTGGTGATAAAGCCAACCTCGATAATCACCCCAGGCGTGGCGGGCGTGATGGCGTGGTCGTAGCGGAGATAGTTGAAGGCGTAGTAGCCGCGCATCGTCGCGTTGACCGCATTGTGAAAGGGCTGCTCAGTGCTGGCAAACCGCCGATCGAGCGCGTCGCGCAGGGCCAGCGCGGCTGCCGAGGCCCGCCACGGCAGGCCGGTTTTGTAGCCGCGAATGTTCGGATCGCTGGCGTAGTCGCTGTGGATGGCGATAAAGGCGTCGGCGGTGTAGCCCGCTGGCACGGTGGCCGGCAAAATATCTACGCTGACGCCCTGGGCCATGAGTTTCGTGGCGATGGCGCTGGCCAGGCCGTAGTTGAGATCGCGCTCGTAGATGCCGTTGAAGCTCTGGCCGCTGTTAAAGCGCAGATGGGCCTGCTCGGCTGGCAGCGACCCGGACTCCCAGTGGCCAACCTGGAGTCCAACCCGCTTAGCGGCGGCTGGGGCCAGGGTGATCGTCGGCGCCGCCAGCGGCGCCAGGCTGGCCTGAGTCGGCGCGGGGGTCGGCAGCGGCTGGAGCAGCAGCGGCGCGAGCGAGGGCGCCGGGGCCAGCAGCAGCAGCGCCAACAGCAGCGCAAAACCGCCCCACATCCACACCCGTGGGCGCAGAAACAATGAGCGCAGTTCAGATCGCGGTGGCTGGGGCATGGATGCTCCTCGGGTAGGTCACGGGCGGGTACGGAGACCCGCCGTTATAGGAGAGCAGTATAGCCGAGCCGCCAGATCATGGGAAATCGGGCCGGCGGATCGGCTCCAGCGGCACTCCTTGGGGATTTAGGAGGGCGGTGGGTACGGAGACCCGCCGTCACGCGATATGTTGGATAGCCCAGCAGAAAGCCCCGCCAGATCATACACGATCTGGCGGGGCCGGGCCTTCTCTCGCGCGCTCGACTCTGGTTAGCGGCGACCGCCAGCCTCTTTGGCAGCGCTGGGGTTGACCATGCGCTCGGCGAGCTTGGTCAGCTTCTTGTCGGTGGTGCCTTCCTCATCGAGGGTGGTCTGCAACAGTTTCACATCGCTGTTGAAGCCCAGCAGATTGGCGAAGGTGCGGGCGGTGCCGTAGGCGGCCATCTCGTAGTGCTCAACCTTCTGAGCGCCACCGATCAGTGCAGCGTCCAGCACCGCAGGATCCTTGATCTCCTTCATATGCTCTTCAGTCTCGGTGATCAGGCCCTGCATCCCTTTGCAAGTTTTGCCGCGATTGGGCAGGCCGTGGTTGCTGAAAATCTCTTCCAGGCGGGTGATCTGCTGCTCGGTCTGCTGCAGATGCTCGTGGAACGCGGCCTGAAGCTCTGGGGACGTGGCGGCCTTGGCCATCTTCGGCAAGGCCTTGGTGATCTGGGTCTCGGCATCGTAGATGTCCTGCAGCTCGGCCACGTACAGTTCTTGCAACGAGTTGACGTTCATCGTTCCTCCTCAAATAATCGAACGCCACAACATTCTCTAATGTCGTCAGCGTGCCAGACAAACCTGCTCGCTCTCGGCGGGACGCCATAGCTTTACACCAGGACGCCCCACTTCTTCTCGAAGCCTAGTTGAGCAGAAACGGTGCCACGAATCAGGGATCAGGCCACTTAGAATTGCTGACCTCACCCCGGCGCTATGCGCCACCCCTCTCCACCACGGCCGTGGAGAGGGGAAGGCGAGGGCTTCAGCTCATCCATGATCACGTGCGGCCCGTCAATCCAGCCGAGGAGTTGACGGGCCGCCGCGAGATTCAGAGCAGGCTCAGATCGAGGGCGAGTCGTCCTGGTGGGAGGATCCGCCGCGCAGATTCTTGAGCGCGCCAACGACGATGGCAAAGATAAAGCCGACCACCGCCGCGATATAGCGCTGTTTCTCCAGCGACTTGAAGCGCTGCACAGTGACAACCTCGGGGCTTTTGGCCGCAGGTTTGCGTGGCGGACGTGGGGTGCGCCGATCGGCGGGCTGGCCACCGCCGGCGACCACGCCGAGGGCCGCGGTGCGCGGCATCCCCTGCTGGGCGCGGGCCTCCTCAGTGACGGGCACGGCATCGGCGGAGGCGACCACCCGCGAGCCGTACTGGTTGGCGTACACCTGGGTAAACTCGGCGCCGAAAAACAGAATCTGGGCCGAATAGTAGATCCAGATCAGGATCAAAATTAGCGAGCCAGCCGCGCCGTAGGTTGACTCGGGGGCGCTTTTGCTGATGTACAGGCTGATCAGGAATTTGCCGAGCGTGAAGAGCAGCGCCGTGACCGCCGCGCCGATCCAGACATCGCGCCACTGGATCTCGGCATCGGGCAGAATTTTATAGATCATTGCAAAGAGCAGCGTGATCACACCAAACGAGACCACGAAGTTGAGGATTTGAAAAACAATCCCGAGATCATCGCCAAAAACATAGCCCTTAACCGCATCAAGCCCGGTGCTGATCATGAGCGATACCAGCAGCAGAAAGCCAACGCCGAGGACAAACGTGAACGACAGAAAGCGATCGGCGATGATGCCCATAATCCCCCGGCCGGGCTTGGGGGCGACCTCCCAGATTGTGTTCATCGCATCTTTGAGCTGCCCAAACACACCCGAGGCACCAAACAGCAGCGTGACCAGGCCGATAACGGTGGCTAGAATGCCCGAGGCCGGCTTGCTGGCGTTCTTGATCATGTCGTTGATGGCGGCGGCGGCGTCATCGCCCAGGAACGAGTTCAGCTGGGCCTGGACGCTGCCACGGGCGGCCTCGTCGCCAAAGACCAGCCCGGCCACAGCGATCGCAATAATCAGCAGCGGGGCGATTGAAAAAACGGTGTAGTAGGCCAGCGCCGCCCCCAGCCGAGGCACTTTGTCCTCGTTCCACTCGCTGGCGGTTTTTTTGAGCAAGTTCCAGGCATTTCCAACCATAGTCGTGCTCCCAATTGCTATCCCGAGGGGCGCGGAGCCAGCTCCGCGCCCGGCATTTCAGCGTTACTTGGCGCGGTCCCAGACCTCGCGCAGCTCGCCGAGGTTGCTCAGGTTGCTGGCGGAGCTAAGGCGGCGCTTGAGGGCACCGAAGAAGCTGAAGACCGCTGCCTCGACCCAGGGATCGGCGGCACCACGGCTCATGTCTTTGGCAACCTCGCGGTAGAAGTCGGGCTTGGAGGGGTTTTGCAGCGCCTCCAGCATGGTGCGCATCCGGGCCAGATAATCGCCGCCCCACATCATCTCCTCGACCTGCACCTCGGGCGCCTCGCCGACGCGAATCACCGCGCCAAGCTCGCGGGCCACGGTTTTATCGGCCTCGAGGGCGCGCTGGCGCAGCGCGTTGAACACCGCGCGGGCCCAGATGGTGGCCTCCTGCTGGTTGCCGAAGTGGCCGCTCTCCAGCATGTCGGAGATAAAGGCGTCGCGGTCGCTGGAGAGCGGGGTGGCGCCTGAGCCAGCCGGCACATCGGCGCCGCGCAGTGGGCCATCGGGGATTGTGGCGGCCATGCCCTGGTGGTTGATCTGGTTGAAGGTTGGGGCGTTATCACCTTTGGTAAAGATGGCGGCGCCCTGGGTGCCATCGGGGTTCTCCATGTTGCGCCTGGTTGCGGCATCGCCGGAGCTGGCGAGCGTGTCCTGGCGCGGATCGATCGGCACTTGGCCAGCTTGAATCTGCACATCGTTGTCGGTAAACGCGGCATTATTGACCGGCTCGTGGGTACGGTCCGGCTTGGTGGGGACCACATGATCGGTATGCGCGGCCGAGTCGCCCGGGTCGCCGCCAGCGCGTTCGTTGATCGTGGGCAGTGGCTCACGTTGCTTGTTCGTCATTGCAGCTCTCCTTGTATAATTGATCTTCCTGCCAACAATCGAAGCAACAACGGTGCCAAGAGCGAGCAGACCCTCTCCCTGAGCGCGGGAGAGGGGACAGCAGCGGGTTCAAATGGCCTGTTTCAAGACATGCAGCGAAACGTTCTCATTGGCGGAGATAGCGACGCGCCGCCTGAAACTCCAGGCGGCGCGTTGCGGATGCTGCGGCGGGGTTATCCGCCGGCCTGCTGCTCCTGATCGAGCGCGGCGCGGCCAGGCTCGGGGGCGCGCGAGGCCTCGGGGGCGCGCGAGGCCTCGGGGGCCAGCGGCGGCTCGTGGTCGAAGACCGAGCTGAGCAGCACGCCGAGCGAGATGCAGCAGTGCATCCAGAACTGCACCGACTGCCACCGCGTGTGTCTCGAGACGATCACCCACTGCCTGCAGGTCGGCGGCGAGCACGCGGCCCAGGCGCATATTCGGCTCCTGCTGGACTGTGTGCAGATCTGCCAGACCAGCGCCGACTTTATGATTCGCAGCTCCGAGCTACACCAGCGCACCTGCGGGGTCTGCGCCGAGGTGTGCGATCGCTGCGCCGCCGACTGCGAGCGGATGGCGGCCAACGACCCAATGATGCGCCAGTGCGCCGAGATGTGTCGCCAGATGGCCGCCTAGTTGGAGGCCAGCCGCTGTCCTGAGCGAGGAGCAGATCATGGCCCACCATCAGGCGCATCGGCCAGGGTCGTGGCACGCTACTTGGTTCAGGGAGCGGTGGTGCCGCTGTGCTGGCGGCAGCGATAGTTCAAGGAGGAACTGGAATGACTCACCACACTGGAAACGACAAGCATCCGCTGAGCAACCTGGAGTACGACTGGATCACGCTGATTCAGAACAAGGCCCAGGCGCTGATCGCCTACGATGCCTACATCCGCGACGCCGAGCAGGCCAACTCGCCTGAGTGCGTGGCCCTGTTCAAGCGCATCCACCAGGAGGACCTGCGCCAGCTCGAGGAGGCCAAAAAGCATCTCCAGAAGGTACTGGGCGGCACAATGGGCGGCCAGAAGCAGGTCGGCAGCTAAACTGTAGCGTACCCAAGAACGCCGAGGGCGCCGTGCAGAAAAATTTCTGCACGGCGCCCTCGGTAGGATTTAGCGACTTAAGGCAAGGGTTCGCTAAGATTGAGGATTCGCAGGCTCGTCCTGGGCGCTGGGCTCAGAATTCGCTGGCGCCAATTCCACCTTCAGATACACATCGGCCAGACGGAGATCACACGCAATTGAGGTGAGACTCAGCACCGATTTGGCGTCGCTATGCACCGTCAACAGCCATTGATCCTGGCTTTGGCCCACAAACTGCTCAACGTACAGCCGATCCTGGGCGACCAGAATATACTCGCGCAGCGACGGAATCTGGCGGTACTGCTCGAACTTTTTGCCGCGATCGTAGGCTTCGGTTGAAGGCGACAGCACCTCGACAATCACGGTCGGGTTGAGCAGGGTATCGTTGTGCTGATCTTCAAACCACTCCTCGCCACACACCACCGTGACATCGGGATACACATACGCGCTGCGCCGGGTCACCTTGACCCGCAGATCGCTGGGGTAGGCGGTGCATTTGCGCTGTTCAAGCTGTGAGTACAACTTTGTCAGGACCGCCGCAACAATCAGGTTGTGGTTGCGGCTCGCTCCGGCCAGGGCATAGATCTCACCCTGAACATACTCGTGCTTCAGGTCGGAATTGCGCTCTCCAGCCAAATAATCCTGCTCGCTGATATGTCGATTTGGAACTGCTGACATCGGCCTGATCCTTATTAGATGGTATTTCCAACGCCTTCATTGCCAGTATAGCATAGGGCAACATTAGGCATCGACTCGCTGATTTTGCCCCTTGCCAGCCGGGCTGCTATACTTAATTGCACCCATTCTTGTTACCACTATGATTTTGCAATTGACTGTATGGAGGACTGGTAATGGCGCGAAAGAAACTTCCACAGCTGCCTGTGCAGTATGATCAATTTGGCGATACAGTGCCCGATCTGGCCGCATTTCTGCAAAACACCCCCTTCAATCTCTCGCCTAAGCCCGATCTGGCCTGGGCCACAATCTTGATGGCCCAGGGCAACTGGGCGGCCGCCTACGCTGTGCTGCAGGAGCTGCACGCCGCCAAGCCCAAAAACATTGAGGTGCTGGAGGTGCTGGTGCAAGCCGCCTGGGAGCTGAACGATCCGGGCAAGTACGAGTGGGCCTTGATGCAGCTCAGCGCCCTACAGCCCAACAATCCCGCCACCACGCTGGATCTGGCCGAGGCCCACATGGGCAATCGGCGAATCGTGAAGAGCGTGAACCTGTATCGTCGCTTCTTGGAGCGCTGGCCCAGCCACGCGGAGGCCGCCAGGGTGCAGACGCTGCTCGCCAAGGGCATGCCCGATCTTCAGAAAAGTATTGAGGCGAGCGGCATTCACGGCCCGGATATGTGGCAGTGGGCCGCCCTGCACGAAGAGATTCAGATCTACCTCGATCAGGGCAGTTTTAAGCAGGCCCGCTCCCTGACCAAAAAACTGCTCAAAAAGTACCCGGACTTTATGCCGGCGCTCAACAACCTGAGCCTGATCTACTGGCTCGAAGATACCCCAGATCAGGCGATTGCAACCGCGCAGCGAGTGCTGAAACACGACGGTCAGAACGTTCACGCCCTGGCCAATCTAACTCGCTTTTTGTTTTTGCGCGGCGACCAGATCGCCGCCGATGCCTGCGCCGCCCAGCTGCGAGGGCTGCCCAATCCTGGCGACGAAGGCTGGCTCAAACAGGCCGAAGCCCTGAGCTATCTGGGCGATGATGCCGGGGTGCTGGCGGTGTTCGAGCAGGCCAAAAAAGCCCGTAAGCTCGATAATCTGCACCCGTTGCTGCTGCATCTGGCGGCGGTGGCACAGGCGCGTCAGGGTGATGCGGCGGCAGCGAAACGGCTCTGGACGCGGGCCAAAAAGCGGCAACCCATGAAAATGATCGAGGGCAATCTGGCGAACCTGAAGCTGCCACCGGGCCAGCGGCACGCGCCCTGGCCCTTCGCTCTGGCCGAGTGGATCAATCCCAGCCATCTGCTGGCGATGACCGAAGAGATGACGCGGGCAGTAGGACAGGGCGAGCCGGACACAGTCGTAGTGGCGAAGACCGAGCGTTTCTTAGCCCGCAACCAGGACGTTATCGCGCTGGTGCCCAGCCTTTTGGATCGTGGCGATTCGGTCGGCTGTGAGATGGCCTTGGGGCTGGCGACGACCGTGCGCTCGCCGGAGCTGCTCGCTGCGCTGGAGACATTTGCCTTTGGGCAGCGCGGCAGCGATGGGCTGCGCTACCGGGCGGCCCTGGCGCTCAGGGCCGAGGGGCGCGTGCCCGATGGCCTGTTGCGTCTGTGGATCAACGGGACCTGGCAGGAGCTGATGCTGCTGGATTTTGAGATCCACACCGAGGACAAGCTGGACGACCTGCCGCCGGAGATTGCGGCAACCATGCAGGAGGCGATTAACTGTATCGAGGCAGACCCGGCCAAAGCGATGATTCTGCTGCGTGAGATCCGCGATCTTGCCCCCGATGCACCGTCAATTCCCTACAATCTCTCGGTGGCGTACCTGCTTCAAGGCCGCACGGACGAGGCCTCCGCGCTGGTGCGCGAGGTTGCCGAACGCTTTCCCGACTACTTTTTCGCCCAGGTGGCGCTGGCCAAGCTGGCCACCGGTGCGGCCGACTATGCAGCGGCCAAAGTGCTTTTGGATCCGCTGATCACCCGTGGGCGCTTTCACTACAATGAGGCCATCACCCTGTTTGATGCCGAGATTGGCCTGCTGGCCGCCCAGCAGCAGTACGAGGCGATCAAGCCCTGGCTGGAGATGTGGCGCGGCGTTGACCCCGAGCACCCGTCGCTGCAGTACTGGGAGCAGACGGTGGAGTTCCAGCTTGGCATGGTGCAGCTGCTGCAGCGAAGCCGCAAAAAGGGCCGCTGAACATCCGGCTCCGTTACCGCTTGGCCTCGCGGCGCTCCAGGTGCACCACCAGATGGGCGATGTCGGCCGGGTTGATCCCGGACAGCCGCGAGGCCTGGCCCAGCGTCGCCGGGCGGAAGCGCGTCAGCACCTGGCGGGCCTCGTTGCGCAGGTTGGGGATGGCGCTCACGTCGAGGTCCGTGGGCAGATTGCGGTCCTCCATCTTGCTTACCCGCGCCACCGCCGCCTGCTCTTTGGCGATATAGACCGCGTACTTGGCCTCCAGCTCGACCTGCTCCAGCACGTCGGGCGCCAGCGCGTCCAGCCCGGCGACCGCAGCGATCTGGGCGTAGCGCACCCCGACCCGCCGCACCAGATCTTCGCCCGTCGCTGGGTTGAGCAGGGTCTCCATGCCGACGGCGTGCAGCTTGGCGATAGTCTCGGTGGTGGGCGTGAAGCGCACCGCCCGCAGGCTGGCGGTGGCCTGGTCGATCTGCCACTGTTTGCGCTCGACGGCGGCGGCGCGATCGCCAGCGACCAGCCCCAGATCGGCCGCGAGCGGCGTGAGGCGCAGGTCGGCGTTGTCGCCGCGCAGCAGCAGCCGGTGCTCGGCCCGCGAGGTGAACATGCGGTACGGCTCGCGGATCTCCTTGGTCACCAGGTCGTCGATCATCACGCCGATGTATGCCTGGTTGCGGCGCAGAATAAACGGCGCCCGGCCCTGCACCTTCAGGGCGGCGTTGATGCCGGCCATCAGCCCCTGGGCGCCGGCCTCCTCGTAGCCGGTGGTGCCGTTGATCTGGCCGGCCAGAAACAGCTGCGGCAGCCGCTTGGTCTCCAGCGTGGCGGTGATCTCGCCAGTCGCAACCGCGTCGTACTCGATCGCATAGCCAACTCGCATCAGCTCGACGTTGCGCAGCGCCGGGATTGCGCGCAGCATCGCCCACTGGACATCCTCCGGCAGCGAGGTGTTGCAGCCCTGGACATAGATCTCCAGCGTCTCCCAGCCCTCTGGCTCGAGGAAAAAGCCGTGGGTCTCTTTGTCGGCGAAGCGCACGATCTTGTCCTCGATCGACGGGCAGTAGCGCGGCCCGACGCCCTCGATCACGCCGCTGAACATCGGCGCCCGGTGCAGGTTGTCGCGGATCAGCTGGTGGAACTCGGGCGTGGTGTAGACGTGGTAGCAGGGCAGCTGCGGCCGCCAGCCCGCCAGCTGCGGCGCCGGGTAGACCGGGTTCGGCGGGCCGTGGTAGGCGAGCGCGGGGTGGCTGCCGTCGTAGCTGAACGAGAAGTGCAGCGGCGTCGCCGAGCCAGGCTGGACCTCAAGCGCGCTGAAGTCGACGGTGCGGGCATCGATCCGCGGCGGCGTGCCGGTCTTCAGGCGCACCAGCGGAAAGCCCAGGCCGCTCAGGTCGGCGCTCAGGGCCACCGAGGGCTGCTCGCCCATGCGCCCGGCCGGCACAATCGCCTCGCCGGTGATCGCCCGGCCGCGCAGGAAGGTGCCGGTGGTCAGCACCAGCGCCCTGGCGGTGTAGCGCCAGCCGGTCTGGGTGACGACCGCAAAGCGCCCGCCCGAGCCGTCGTCGGCCAGCGGCACAATCTGCTCGACCATGGCCTGCTTGAGGTCGAGGTTGGGCTGGGACTCCAGGAACTCTTTCATCACTTTGGCGTACAGCCGCTTGTCGCACTGCGCCCGCAGCGCCTGCACCGCCGGGCCCTTGGTCTCGTTGAGCAGGCGCATCTGGATGGCGGTGCGGTCGGTGACCACCGCCATCGCGCCGCCAAGCGCGTCGATCTCGCGCACCAGGTTGCCCTTGGCCGGGCCGCCGATCGAGGGGTTGCACGACATGTGGGCCAGCTTGTCCAGGTCGATCGTCAGCAGCAGGGTGCGCGAGCCAAGCCGCGCCGAGGCCAGCGCCGCCTCGCAGCCAGCGTGCCCGGCGCCAACAACAATCACATCATAGAGCAGATTGAGCATGTGTTTTTCCAAAATCTAGGTATTCGCGAAGGAACACGAAAAAGCAAAGAGGATCTTTTTTTGATCCACGAAGGGCACGCCACCCGCCTGCAGGTACCCGGCACGAAGAGCATATTTTTTGATCCACGAAGGGCACGAAGGCGCACGAAGAGAGCATCTTTATAGATCCGCCGATCAGTGCTTATGTTCAGCAGGGTGTATTGTACCGCATGTCCTGGGGATGGCGGCCAGATTTGGGCTGTTGGGTTGGGCGCCGTCTCAGCGCGGTATCACGCCCGCATCATCTCAGCGGGGCGGATGACCTGCTACAGTGCGATCAGCCCGGTCTGTCCCACCCGAACGCTGCTGAGGAGATTGTATGCCGATGCTTGTCCGCGCCAGTCTGCTGGCCCTGCTGCTGGCCCTGCTGGGCGCGTGTGCCCCGACGCAGGCCGAGGTTGCGCTCGTCGCCACGGCCACGCCCGCGCCGATCCCGCCAACCGCCAGCCCAACGCTCACCGAGTCCACCCCAACCCCGTCGCCAGCGCCAACCCTGGCCGCCACGCCGACCCCGACGCTGGCCCTGAGCACCACCGCCGACCTGCTACTCAGCGCCGATCCGGCCGATTACTGTGAGCCAGGGGTACCGCAGCGGGGCTGTGGCAAGCCGCTGACATTGCTAATTGCCGACTATCTCCAGCGCCACCCTGAGGAGCCGCAGGCCGTAGCGCTGTGGCGGCGGATCATCAGCCTGGGGCATAGAATGACAGCGCTGGGCGAGCCCGATCCGGAGAGCATTGATGTGTCCTGGGCGTTCGCTGGCTGGGCGCAGGCCGAGTTCACGGCGCTCAATCTGCCCACCGCGCTGACCAATCCGCTCACGTCGGCAGTGAGCATCGGCAAGCTCACGATCATGCCCACAAACCTGGACGGCGACGAAACTCAGGACTATCTGCTCAGCGCCACATTTGGTTTCTACACACCAACAGCCAAGGCTCGCTGGATGCGCTGGAACGCTGGGGCCTGGTCGGGCGAGCCTGTGCTGACCTACGATAACCATAATGCCGCCAGGATCTACGTTGGCGATGTGACCGGCGATACCCAGCCCGAGCTGTTCATTCAATCAAGCACCTGTGGAGCGGCGGTGTGTTCAGGATGGGTGTACGGCTGGACCTGGCACGATGGGGCGCTGACATCGCTGTTTCCAGCCGGGGCAAACACGAGCCAGATCCGCGTACTTCCGCAACAAGCCACGTTCACTCTGCTCAGCGAGCGTGCCCGCTACACGTTTGATGGCAAGTTTCTCAGCCCCGCTGAGCTAGCGCTGCCCACCGGGCCATATTCGGACAGCATTGGCGCGCAAATGCTCTATGCCCACGGGCTGATCGTGGTCGGACGCTTCGACGAGGCAATTACCGTACTGGAAGCCGCCGCAACGCTCCCTGATGGCAGCGCCGAGTACGGCTACAAAACCGCGCTGAAGGATGCCCGGCCGGTGGCGCTGTTTCGCATCGGGGCCATCCACCTGCTCAACCACGATCCGGCGGCGGCGCGAGCAGCCTGGGAAAACGTGGTGCAGGCATATCCACAATCGCTGGCGGCGGAGCTGGTGCAGGATCTCAATCTGACCAGCTTCGACGGATCGCTGAGCCAGTGGTGCGAGACCCTCGCCAACCAGCAGGCGTTGACCATGGATGGCTATCGGCGGGATTTTCTCGATCAGTACCCAACCAACGAGTTTGATTGGCTGCCGCTCTGCCACCCGCGCCTGCGGCTGCCGCTGCACTCGTGGACCCAGGCCGCGCCGCTGGCCGACCAGTTTGCGGTGCTCGGCATGCCGTGGCAGCCGATCAGCGCGGCCTACGACCTAAATGGCGATGGCATCAGCGACCCGCTGGGCGTGGTGGACTGGCTCGGGATCTACACGCCCTGGGCGTTTCTCTCCACCGCCGACGGCTACCAGCCGCTGTATGTGATGCAGCCGTGGAGCATCAACACCCCGCTCGCCACCCTGACCGACCCTAGCTACTCGTTTGAGCGGCCTACAACCGCCACCATCACCGACCTGGACGCCGATGGCGCGCCGGAGTGGCTGTTTGATAACCTTTACCGATTCAATCTTGCGGCATGGCACGGCGACCGCTTTCAGCCGAACAGCATCTCGTTCTCCCACAGCAGCTCCTCCTTCAGCGCCACGCTCACCCTCGCGCCCCAGCCCGATGGCACCCAGCGAATCGTCGCCGACCTGCTGCCGCGTGATGGCCGTCAGGCCAATCCCAGCCGGTTTGAGTATGCTCTGCGAGCTGACACATTGCAGCAAAGCGATCCAGCGCCGATAACGGCATACAGAGATGGATTTCAAAATAGCGCGTATGTGGCCCTGTTCGGCCTCAACGACCCGCCGCAGGCGCTGCAGCTGCTCGCCGCAGACCCAGCGCTCCCAGGAATCTGGCACCAGCACGAGCGGCAGGTGCTGCAGGCGCTGGCCCTGGAGTACAGCGGCCAGCCCGCGGCGGCCCAGCGGCTGCTGGCCGAGGTCGCCAGCGCCACCCCGCCCACCGGCTGGTCGCGCTTTGCCCGCGAGCGGCGCTAGTTGGCTGAGCCGGTCGAAGCCCAGCGATTTGGCTTCGACCGGCTCAGCCGTCGGATTGATTATCGCTAGTGCCGATACATTCGACCAATGTGGCCCCGATTCGTCGTCCGGGCAGGCCCCTGTGCCTGCCCATCCCCGTTGGTATTCCGCATAGCTTTCCTGGAAACACACAAGCCCACCGCCACAAACAAGCGCAGCACGTTGGAACTCAAATCCAACCCGCTGCGCCCTAAAAACCCACCTTCGTGCCCCTTCGTCGGGTACCCGCGGGCGGGTGTCGTGGACAAAAAACAGCTTCGTGGCTAACCCCTAACCCCCAAGCTCCCCACAAAGCGCCGGAAATGCACATCGCCGTCGTGCGGGCCGGGGCCGGCCTCGGGGTGATACTGGACGCTGAACACCGGCAGATCGCGGTGCTGCAGCCCCTCGCAGGTCTGGTCGTTGCCGCTGACCTCGGTCACCTCGACCTCGGCGGGCAGCGAGTGCGGATCGACGGCAAACCCGTGGTTCTGGGCCGTGATCCGCACCTTGCCCGTGCGGACGTCGCAGACCGGGTGGTTGCCGGCGTGGTGGCCGAACGGCAGTTTGAAGGTCGTCCCGCCCAGCGCCTGCCCGATCAGCTGGTGGCCCAGACAGATGCCAAAGACCGGAACCTTGCCGATCAGGCCGCGCAGCGATTCGATCGCATAGCCCAGCGTGGCCGGGTCGCCGGGGCCATTCGAGATCAGCACGCCGTCGGGGTTGAGCGCCAGCGCCTCGGCGGCGGTCGTGCGGTTGGGCACCACCGTCACCTGGCAGCCCAGGTCGACCAGGCGCCGCAGCGTGTTGCGCTTGACCCCAAAGTCGTAGACCAGCACGTGGGGGCTGCTCGTCGCCACGGCGGCGGCCAGCTGCAGCGTGGTGAACTCCGCCGCCGTGCCCTCGCCCCAGGTGTAGATCGCGGGCGTGCCGACATCGCTGGCCAGATCGCGGCCCTCCATCACGGGGATGGCGCGGGCCTTGGCGGTCAGGCTGACCGGGTCGAGGTCCTCAGTCGAGAGGACGCCGCGCATCGCCCCGGCCGAGCGAATGTGGCGGGTCAGCGCCCGCGTGTCGAGATCGGAGACCGCCATCACGCCGCGCCGCGCAAGCAGTTCACTGAGCGACTCGGCGGAGCGCCAGTTGGAGGGCCGCTCGGTGAAGGCGCGCACGATCAGCGCCTCGGCCCAGGGCGTGGCGGCCTCCAGATCCTGCGGGTCGATCCCGTAGTTGCCAATGTGCGAGGCCGTCAGGGTTACGAGCTGTCCACGATACGACGGATCGGTCAGGATCTCGCCGTAGCCGGTCATGCTGGTGTTGAACACCACCTCGCCGGCCCGTTCGCCAGCGGCCCCAACCGACTGACCCCCAAAAAAGCGCCCATCTTCCAGGGCAAGCAGTGCGCGTTTCATATCAAGCTCCATTTGAGTAGTTGCCTAATCAGCAAGAGCAGATTATACGGCAAAACAAAAATCAATGAATCTAGCCAACCCGACCTCACCGCGGGTTAGCGGTTCGCCCAGGTGGCGTCCAGCTACGGCTCGAGCGCCCGGCGGTACAGCGCGTCGATGGTCGGGCAGGGGTCCAGGCCCATCTCGTCGAGCATCTGCTGGGCATATGCCTGGTAGATACCGATCGCGGCACAGCGCTGGCCGTGCTCAAGCGCCAGCGTCATCCCCGCGACCACCGCCCGCTCGGCCAGCGGATTCAGCTGTAGGGCGGTGGCATAGGCGGCGGCGGCGGCATCACCCTGCCCCGCAGCACCCTCCAGATTTCCGACGGCGTACCACAGCTCGGCGCCGCGCAGACTGGCGGCTTTCCGCTCGCCAACCACCCAGGCCGCATCGTTGCCGGGCAGCAGCGGCCGGGCCGCGTAGGCAGCCGCAGCGCGCAGCCGAACCAGGTCGCTGGCTCCGGCGGACCACTGGCGCACCAGCAGCACATCGGCGTCAATCGCCTCAGGCGGCAGGTCCAGCCGGTAGATGGCGCCCTCCAGAATGATCGCCTCGGGCGCCAGCAGCTTGCGCACCCGCTGCAGCAGCTTGCGCCAGCCATCGGCGCTGCCGCCATCGCTGCCCCACAGCCGGTCGCGCAGCTCGTCGGCGGTCATGCCGCTGCCCGCGCTGAGCAGCAGCATGGTGAGCAGCTCGACTCCGTGGCGGGGTAGCTTCACCGTGTGGCCGTGCCAGGCCACGGTCGCCTGACCATGCACCCGCAGCGTGAGCACCGGGGCGCAGGGATCGGCGCTGGCAGCCCGGCGGCCCGCTGCGGCCAGCGGCGCGTCCTCTGTCGGCCCGGTGTGCAGCGCGACCAGCGCCTGGAGCTTCAGCGTGCTGGCCAGCTCGGGCGGCACGGGCGGGCTCAGATCGCGCCAGACCTGCTCGGCCTGTCGCAGCAGCCGCGCGGCCAGCGGATAGCGGCCCGCTTCCACGGCAACGCGGGCATAGTCGACCAGCACCAGCCCGGCCAGGCGGCTGACGCCCTGCTCCTCCAGCAGCGCGGCGGCGCGGCCCAGATAGTCCAGCCCGGACTCAACCTCCCCAGCAGCGGCGCGGGCCATCCCGTGGCTGTGGAGCATGTGGGCGCGATCGGCCGCCGCGAGCGCCGGATCGTCCAGATCGGGTGCATCTAGGCTGACGCTGGCCGTGAGCAGCCGCACGGTGCACTGATCGTGGGCGCTGGGGAGCTGGCCAAGCAGCTGCGTGAGCAGCGCCAGCGCCCGATCACGGTCGCCGATCGCGGCATGGCAGCGCACCAGCAGGCTGCCAACCTCGGCGGAGAGCGCGGCGGCGGGGACATTCTCCAGCCAGTCAATCACCTCGGCGTGCCGGGCGCCCCTGAGCAGCGCGGCGCTCTGCTGGCCGAGCAGCTGCATTAAGACAGGCCAGGACTGGGTTTTGCGGGCCAGGCGGACCAGCGCCGCACCGTCGTCCTGGGCAGCCAACCAGGTGGCGGTGGCCAGGATCGCGGCCTGATAGGCGGCTGGCTCGGCCCGGAGCGCCCGCTGGAGGGCCACTTTCAACAGCGGCTGCAGTGTGCACTGCGGGGACGCCTGCACGTAGCCGAGATGCTGCCACTCGCTGATCAGCCTGGCGCCGTGGTCGACCCCGCTCAGGCAGGCCACCGCCGGCTCGCTGAGCGTGTCAAGCAGCGCGACGCTGCTGAGGCGCTGCAGCTGCAGGGGGGCCAGCTGGGCCAGCACATCGTCCACCAACATGCTTAGGAGCGAGGGATCCAGCGGCCAGCGCTGGCGACAGCCCAGCACCACGGGGGCGGCCCAGCCACCAGCGGCGGCGTACAAGGCCGCCAGATCGGGCTCCGCCAGCGGCGCGGGCTGATGGATGGCCCAGAGCGCCGCGCACTCGGCTGGGCTAAAGGCGAGCTCGGCGGCGCCAATCAGGGTCAGGAGGCCGCGGGTGGCCAGGCGGGCCATCGCCGGGAGATCGGGAAACACCTGGCTGGTGGCGACCAGGGTCAGCTGGGGGTTGGCGAGGATGGCGTTGAGCCAGACCTGGGCCGCCGCCGTGGGAACTCCATTGCCATCGAGGACCCGGTCGAGGTTGTCGATCGCGAGAATGGCGGGGCTGGCGATCTGGTCGAGGCTCTCGACACCGCTGGGGCTGGTCAGGCCGAGCTGCTGGAGCGCCGGGGCCAGCACGGCGGGATCGTCGGAGGAGCGCCGCCGCAGGGCGACGCGGCCAACTGGCAGCGGGGTTGCCGCCAGCAGGGCGTCGAGCAGGACGCTCTTGCCGCTGCCGGGCATGCCCAGTACAAGGACGAACCGGGGCCGCTGACTGCCGGGGAGGCCGCTGCGGTCGACTAGCCGTGGGCGGGAAAGGGTCTGTGCTTCCATTAGACTGCGCTCCACTCTACAAAATCAATGCTTATCGCCAGATTCAAAGGCACACCAGCGCCGATCTGGGCGCTACGGGAGAAATCGAATTTTCCTACGGCTGCACAATCGCGGTGAGATCGAGGGTGACGATCTCTCCTTTGGAGCTATCGAGAGTGCGTATGGGATCACGGTGGATCAGGGCGAGCCGGGTGCCATCGGGCGACCACGCGGGCCACTGGAAGCTGCCCTCGGCCAGGAATTGCCGTGCGCCAGTGGCAACCTCGACTAGCCATACTCCTTTTGTATTGTTAAAGTAGGCCATCAGGACGAGCCAGCGACTATCCGGCGACCAGGCCAGCCCACCGGGGCTGGAAAAATTGCTGACCAAGATGCGCCGATTGCTGCCATCAGGGTCCATCAGATAGAGATCCGAAGGGGCCGATAGAGCGGCGGTCACTGATTGTTTTGGCGGACCCGCCGAGCCATCAAAGGCGATGGCCGACCCGTCGGGCGCCCAGGCAACATAGTCGACGCTGAATAGGCCAAAATCGACTGGCTCGGTGGCCGCAGGCGTAAACCAGTAGAGGGTTACGTTGAGCCGGTCGCCATTGCCGGCAAAGCCGCGCTGCATATCGGGCGCCCAGGTGAATATGCCAATCTCGCTGCTGGTCACGGGGATGGGATATTCCAGCAGGGGTGTGGTGGTGGTGCTGGCGAAGTCATAGGCCTGGAGGGTGTGTGTAGAACGAATAGCAGGATCGAACCACCCACATTCTTCAATATAGCCTAGTCGTCCATCAGGGAGGTGCATCGGACGCCGGAAAATCGTCACATCACAGGCGCTATTCTCGGGCAGCGGCACGCGGATACCAAGCCTGCCATCGGCCTCCACCCAATAGAATTGTGAGCCAGTCAGGGGAGTGATATTCACACCTTGAACGATTAGTCCCTCGGGAAACCATGCGAGACCTGTATAACGGTGTATTGGCGCGGCGAGCCGCTCGATTGGTAGCAGTGGGGCTTCCACCACGCTTTGGTCCAGTACAGAAACGCGATTCATCGTGCATCCTATCAGTATCAGCAGGCTCAGACTTATCAACCAGCATCGTATGTTCATCGTGCCACCGTCCCATCACTTAAAATATAGTTCCCGTCAGCATCAAAACGGGTGCCCGCAAGCGGTATCCTCGTGCCATCCGGCTTGATCACCCACCCGTCAGGTGTGAACACTGTCCCATCCACCAGCTGCGCGGTGCCGTCAGGCAACAGGGTTGTGCCATTCTCTAAGACCAGCACCCCGGTTATAGGATCGACGGTAATTCCCGGAAAGAGCTTGGCTAATACATCGGTATAGCCTTTTTCAACGGCGTGAGCCATATAATACGTTGGGCCATTCGTGATCCTAAGCTCATCGGCGATTGGCACCAGCGTTGTGTTCAGCCCGCGTTGGGGCAGCTGGCTGGAGTCCGTGTACATATCTAGCCCGTCGGGCACTGGCAGACTACGTGGGTCAAAGAACCACGCCCCGCCGGCTGGGCTGACCGAGTCGCTGGCCATTTCGGCGAGCGCTCCCGCCGCTTCCGCCTGCGTTTTTTGATACTCCTTGACCGCTTCGTCCCCACCAAACAGCCGGATGATGTATACCGCCGGATCGATCAAGCCGATTCCGATCATTACGTTACTTCCAAGCTCGTTAGCCCGATCTCCCGCATAGCCCTGGGCGAAGTCGGCGCCGCCGTTTTCCATGTGGGCAATAAAGCGATACATGTTGCCATAGCCGACAAACTGGATCAACAAATCGCCCTCGGCGGTGCCAGGCGCCGGGAGCCCCACCTTGCGATTTGCCTCCACTGAGCCATAGTTGACCCCCATTTGCTCGGCGATTGACCATAGCGGGATGAGATATTTATCATCTTGACCATCAAGTCTTCCATCAAAAAACTTCTGCCAGGCCTGGGCGGCGCCGTTGCAGTCGTTGAAACCTGGCGGAATTGGGAGTCCTTTGATCGTTGCATTATGGAGAACAAATCCATTCTGCATCGCCTCCAGAACCCCGGCGTCGGCCCACGAGGCCCAGCTGCCGCGCCGCATGTGGTGCAGGCTTGGCGACTCATCGAAGAAGGCGATGATATCCTGGATATTGTGGAACCAGTTGGGCGCATCCGCCCTTCGCTCCAGCGCCTCGACCCACTGGATGCGCTCGGCGGCGGTCAGCATCTCAAACTCCGCCAGCGTCAGGTCCAGCCGCAGGAGGTTGCCGTCGGCGTCGATGTACGGGCCGCCTGGCACTATATTCAGACTCAGCAGAATAGTGGTGAGGGTTTCCTCGATGACTGCCTGCTGCACTGCCAGCTTTCCCTGCTGCGTCGCCGCCGCCAGCTGATCCAGCCATTTATCGAGCGGCGAGGGCTGCTGCTGGGCGGACGTGGCCGTAATCTGCCGGGCCTCTGTGGCCATCCTGTCGAGCAGCCACGGAAACCCACCGCTGTCGGCCACCTCTAGCGCCAGCGCGGTGCGGGTTGTGTGCGCCCCAAGCTGCTTGCACTGATCGGCGTGCATGTGCAAGTTCATCGCCAGCGCATCGGGATCGAGCAGTCGGCCAAACTCGGTGCAGTTGGCCCGAAACGATCCCAGCGCCGTGGCAAGATTGTGGGCCAGGGCGTGATAATGCTGTTGCTGCGTCTCCTCCTGGGTGGCGTACCAGCGCATTGCGGGCGGGCTGCCGCTGACTCCTTTGGACTCCATCGATAACTCCTCTCAAAACAATCAACCAGCATCCGCCTGGAAGGAAAACTCTAGGGCAACCTCATCAATGGACAGGGCAGTTGCTGAGATTTGTAGCCCAGACAACTGCCATCACTCTTTGCTCAAGGACGAGTGTAACAAGCTGAATGCATGTTTAATGCATGGCGGGCCGTTTTGAGAGACTAATTTTGCGAGGATTATGCCGACGAGGGGGGATTTTCCAGCGGGGTGGACCAGAATCCGGCGATGAGCTCGCAGATTGCGCCGATCTCATTTTCGAACTTGGTGCGCCCAATGCCCAGGCTCGGGGCAATCTCGACTTTCTTCTCTTTGCGCAGCAGGCGCAGCAGAATGTTTTGCCGCAGATCGGTAAGCACCGGGTGGCTGTTGCGGAGCCGAACAACTGCCCGCGAGGCCCCGCCCAGGCTGCGAATCAGCTGCTCCGCCTTCTGCCACTCGTCAGCGGAGAGGCGAAACGAATCAGAGAGATAGCCGACAACCCAGCGAACCTCCTCAGGGGTCCATTCCCTGACCTCGACATCGGCGTTTGCAAGGATGCTGTGCAGAAGATTCAGCGCATTCTGCGCCAGCGCGTGAATCGTCCCATTGGACTCGCCAATGATCGGAGGCTGCTGGATTGATCCCAGCAAGGCTTCGATCTGCGGATAGCGGAGCGGCTTTTGCCATTTGAAAATACATCCAGCCTGATCGGCAAGCTGTCGGCGCAGCGCCGTCATGTCAGCCGATACGGCGATAAGGTGGGTGGGATGCAGATTTCCAGCCGCGATCTCTTCACGCAAAAGCAGGGCCAGCGTCGATCCCTCAACGTCCTTATGCCCCTGGAGAACCAGCTCCTGATCGATGATGACGACACTTGGCCGAAACGCTTTGGCTTTGCTTAGGATCGCTCGCGTGACTGACTCGCCCTCAAGAATGGTTGCACACAGGAGGACCTCAAAACCCTCGCGCACCAGGTACTCTTGCAGGATCCGGCCGTGGTGGACGTTATCCTCGATGATGATTGCCAATGGAGTTTGTGTTGCTGTCATCGCACATCCCAGATTGATTCACCATTCAAAATGCGCCCTAGCTGCTCCTCAAACGCGGTAACGCGGATCGGTTTCCCGAGCAGCCCGTCAAATCCTGCGGCCCGCAGCGCGATCAGATCGGGCTGCATGATATTTGCGGTGACGGCGATAACGCGCGTACTGTCTAGCTCAGGCCGTCGCCGAATCCGCTGGAGGATCTGATAGCCATCTTCGCGCGGAAGCTGGATGTCCAGCAATACCAGATTGGGTGTCCAGGCTATCGGGCTGTCCAGCCAGCTAAAGAACATGCTGCCAGACGCTTGGGCGTAGCAGGACTTAACCGCAATGTGATCGATCAGCAAGGCCTGCAAAAGTTTTAAGCTCCTGGCGTTATCTTCAATAACGACCACCTGAGCATCCTGGAGTTTCATACGACCTCGCGAACTACGTTAAACGCTCGATGATTGGCTGGGGCAAGCGGAATAGAAAAGCAAAACTCACTGCCTTTGTCTACCTCGCTGGTCACCCAGATCTGCCCGCCATGCTTCTCGATCAGCTGTTTGGCAATCGATAAACCCAGCCCAGTGCCTTCAAACTCACGCTGATACGTCCCTTGAACTTGCTCAAATGAGTCAAATACCGTCTCCAGATCCGCAGGCGCGATCCCAATCCCGGTGTCGGCGATGGCGATGATTGCCATTGCTTCATCGTGCGATACGTGGATGGTAATCCGCCCTTGGGGGGTGAACTTAATCGCGTTTGAGATCAGGTTGAGGAAAATCTGATAGAGCCGAGTCTCATCAGCCCACAGAGGCTGCGTAGCCCGATTCTCAATGCACAGCTCCAACCCTTTTTTTCTGATTTCGATGCCTAACGACTGCTCAACCCGCTCTAAGACACCCTTGATCTCCAGTGACTCGGGCTGGATTTCAAGCTTGCCTGCTTCGATTTTGGATACATCAAGCACATTGTTGATCAGCTGAAGCAGATGAATCCCTTCGTCAAGAATCCCTTCTAGGAACTGTTTTTGGCTCTTTAGGAACTGCCGTGGGCACCACTAAATAGCGGATTGCCGCCATGGGCTGAAGCGACGATATCCATCGAAATCAAGGGTCAGCCGCTGAAACAACCGACTCACGTTCTG
>DAOTUS010000047.1:0-1697 GCA_034437415.1 Herpetosiphonaceae bacterium | reverse complement strand
GCATCAAGGTGATCGATGTGTTTACGCCGATCAGCGTCGGCAGCGTGGTTGGGATCTTCAGCCCGCCTGGTGCCGGCAAGTTCGTGCTGATGAGCGAGCTGGTCGAGCGCAACGCCCGGCGCTACCAGGGGGCGGCGGTGCTGGTCGGCAACGAAGAGCACACCGTCGAGGTCAACGATATGATGCGGACGATGCGCGAGGCGGGCGTCAGCGAGCATATGGCCATGGTCTTTGCCCGCAGCGAGGATGAGTCGGCCCTGCGCGAGCAGGCGCTGCACACCGGCTGGGCGCTGGCGGAGGATCTGGCCCAGGCCAATCGGCCGGTCCTGCTGTTCATCGATCGCCAGCTGGCCCTGGAGTATGCCGCCGCCGAGCGCCGCCCGGCCAACCAGCCGATCACGGTGATCTATTTCGACCGCCAGCCTGACGCCGAGCCGGCCGGGGCGCCGCCGCCGCTCCGCCTGGATACCCAGATTTGCCTGAATATCGAGCTGGGCCGCCAGAAGATCTGGCCCGCCGTCGATCTGGGCACCTCGCGCTCGCACCTGATCGAGGCCGGACTGGCGAGCGCCGAGCACCTCGCGCTGGTCACACGCGCCCAGGCCAGCCTGGCGAGCGCCAGCGATCCGATCTCCCAGCAGGTTCTGGTCTTTGGCGCCCAGCCCTTCTACACCGCCGAGCTCTACACCGGCACGCCCGGCGAGTTTGTCGGCCTCGCCGCCGCGCTGGCCGACTACGCAGCCCTGCTCGACGGCAAGCACGCCGCCGCCGAGCTTGAGTCGCTGCGGTTTGTCGGCCGGTTGAAGTAGGCCGGAGTGCGTGGGGAGTGCGCGGCGTTGGTAGGAGCGACACTCGGGCGATCACGGTTTGTGATCAGCCCGAGTGTCGGTTAAAATGCCCCCTAAACTGTAGATAGGAGCTTCCCATGATTGATTTTCAAGCCTACCCGGCCGACCAGCCGCTGCGAATTATCCTCGGCGCCGGCGAGCAGCGCTACCCCGGCTGGATCGCCACCCAGCGCGAGGACCTCGACCTGCTGCGCCCCGAGCTGTGGCGGGAGCGCTTTGGCGACCGCCGCGCCGCCGCGTTCCTCTGCGAGCACGTCTGGGAGCACCTGACCGAGGCCGAGGGGCGGGCGGCGGCGCGGCTCTGCTTTGCCTATCTCCAGCCCGGCGGCTATCTCCGCTGCGCCGTCCCCGATGCCAACTTCCCCAGCCCCGAGTACCAGCGCACGGTCCAGATCGGCGGGCCGGGGCCGGCCGACCACCCGGCGGCGGACCACAAGATCGTCTACGCCTACCCGCTGTTCCAGGAGATCTTCACGGCGGCGGGGTTTGCGGTCGATCTGCTGGAGTACTGCGATGAGGCCGGGCGCTTGCACTACCGCCAGTGGGATAGCGAGCAGGGCAAGATCTACCGCTCGCTGCGCTTCGACCACCGCAACCAGAGCGCCGCGATCGCCAACGTCTCGCTGATTCTCAATGCCTTCAAGCCCGGCGCTTCGGCGTAGGGAGCTTTGACACTTTTTATAAATAGACTATCACTCTATTTGAATGTTATCAGACTGTGGAGGGGTTTTTAAGGCTCTTTAGGAACTGCCGTGGGCACCACTAAATAGCGGATTGCCGCCATGGGCTGAAGCGACGATATCCATCGAAATCAAGGGTCAGCCGCTGAAACAACCGACTCACGTTCTG
>DAOTUS010000046.1:0-11885 GCA_034437415.1 Herpetosiphonaceae bacterium | reverse complement strand
GCACCAGGCCGACCGGGCCGGTCTGCGCGGCGGCCCAGGCCTGGAGCAAAAACGGAATATTTTTGTGGGGCTTGTCCGAGGCCAGATAGACGATGTAGCGCTCCGGCAGGCCGTGGGCGGCGCGAAACGCCGCGATCGCGCTGGGCGGCTGCGGGCTGAACTGGGCGCTGACCCCGCCCGAGGTGAGGCTGATTCGGGCCGGATTGAGCGCGTAGAACTGGGCCAGGTCGGCGGCGGCCGAGCGCGACATTGTGCAGACCGCCGCCGAGCGCGCCAGCGCCAGATGGTGCAGGAGCCGAATCTGAGCCCGCTTGAGCGGCGAGAACAGCTCCGGCACCCGCCACGAGATCGCATCATACACCACCGTGATCGCCGGGCAGCTGGTCCAGAGCGGGCGCACATAGTACGGAAAGAGCGCCACATCGGTCCGCAAGGCCCGCATGGCCCGCCCAATCTCCCAGTGCTGGCGTACCCCAAACACCCCGGCGTCGCTCCGCACCACCTGGGCGCCTGCCAGCAGCGGCCCGAGATCGAAGCGAGTGCGCGGGGCGGTCGGCAGGATCACGCTCAGCTCTGGCCCGGCGGGCAGGCGCAGCAGGGCCAGCGCCAGCTCGTAGCCGTAGCGGGCGATGCCAGGAAAGTGATCGTCAAGGGTGCGGAGATCGATCGTGAGCTGCATGGTGTCTCAACTATAAGGAGCCGGTCGAAGCCAGGTCAGACTCAGCCTCGTCAGCCTCGTCAGCCTCAGCGGCCTCGGCATCTCCAGCGGCCTCGTCGGTCGCGGCCGCGTCGCCCTTCGCTGGGCTGTAGCCAAGATACGGCTGGGTGGAGATGCTGCGCGGCTCGGTATCCAGCACCCGCACGGTCAGCACCTGGCCCTGCTCATCGGCGATGCGGCTGGTCCAGCGTATAAACCCCTCGGCGTCGGGGCCAAGCTTTTTGGGCCGCTTGACGAGGCGGCTGCCTGGAATCTGCTCCAGGATAAACAGTGACGTTTCATTCTGCGTGTTCATTGGATCCCTTTCAAAATAGCGTTTAAATATTACAGCTTGCGCAGGCTGGCCCAAGTGTAGCCCAGGGCGCCAACATAGCTCGTCAGCGCCTTGAGCGGCTTGAAGCCAGGCCGCCAGGACGGCGCGGCGAACGAATAGGGCAGGACAATATTGATCGGCAGAATCGCCGTCCGAAAGGCCAGGTAGGCCAGCGCATGCAGCGGCGACCGCAGATTGCGCCCGCGCGCCCGGCTCGGATCGCGCTGCACCTCCTGGGCGTGCCCGACTCCGTACAGCCAGTGTTTGCGCAGCAGCGCCCCCAGATTGGCGGGCGCCGGGTGCCAGGCCCAGGTCTCGGGGACCTGGATAAAGCGGTAGCCCGCCCGGCGCACGCGCAGAAAAAACTCGGTGTCGACCCCGCGGATCAGCGTATCGTCGAAGCCGCCCACCGCGCTGTAGACCTCGCGGCGCAGCGCACAGCAGGTCGTCGTAATCTCGCAGTAGAACGAGGGCGGGTCGGGGTTCGTCTCCAGCGGCGCGTGGACGACCGCGTGCTCGATGCGCGGAACCTCGCGGGCCACCCAGCGCTGGAACCAGCCCGCGTCGGTGGGGAGCAGCTTGGCCGCCCCGGTCACGCCAATGGTTGGGTCGGCGATCAGCGGCTCGACCAGGCGCTGAATCGCCTCGGGGTTGCCGAGCACGGCGTCATCATCAATAAAAACCAGGTAGGGCGCCGTGGTGCGGGCGGTCGCGACATTGCGGGCGCGCCCGTTGGGGCGCACGCCCACCGCAACTTCAACCTCCACCGGCTGCCAGGTCTGCTGGGCGATCGAGCTGCGCAGTGCCTCAATCCTCCCGTCCAGGGAGGGAATGACCACAGCAATGGGGGGATAGGCGGGCTTAAACATAGAGGGTATAATAGCATAGGTTCTCGTCAGCAACCATTAATAGCTGGTCTTCCTATTTCAGCGCCGATCCAAAGCGCGTTAAAAGCCGACTCGTCCAGCTACCAGCGGGAAAGCGTGATACGCTACCTTAAAATCAACCAGAATCAACCTCGCCTGATTCAGAGTCGATCATCAATAAACCAATTAACCATTGACGCGCCCGCGCCATTGCAACTAAAGTACCACTAACATCGAAGAATAGGAACCTGATGACTCAGCTAAGCGCTATTGATCGAAGCCAGATAGAGCAACTACTCCCCAGCAACCTCGCCGCTGCGGTGCTCGACCATCCCGATTACGCCACGCTCAATGTGGCCACCACGTGGCTGCATCAGCAGATTGCGGCGGTGAGCCGCTTTGTCCCGGCCCCGGTACTGCGGCATCACCTCCACAGCGGCACGCCCGGCGAAATTCACGGGGCGGTCTGGAGCGGCTCGCTGCTGTTCGCCGATCTCTCCGGCTTCACCGCGCTGTCCGAGCATCTGGCCAGCCTGGGCAGCAAAGAGGGCGCCGAGGAGATCACCCACGTCATCAATCGGCTCTTTACCGGCCTAGTCGAGCAGATCGAGATCCACGGCGGCGACCTGATTAAGTTCGGCGGCGATGCGCTGACCGTTTTTTTTGATGCCGCGCTGCTCGGCCCCAACCACGCGGCCTGGGCGGTGGCGGCGGCGCAGCGCATGCAGGAGCGGATGGCCGAGATCGGCACCGTGCCAACCCGCAAAGGCACCTTCGATCTGCGGCTGCGGATTGGGGTCCACAGCGGGCATGCCTTCGCCGCGCTGCTTGGTGATGACCAGCATCAGGAGCTGCTGCTGACCGGCAACGATATCAACCACGTCGCCCGCGCCCAGGAGATCGCCCGCCCAGGCGAGGTGGTGGTCTCGGCGACCACGCTGGCCGGGCTGCGGCGCTGCTACAGCGTGCCCCGCCAGGATGGCTTTGAGGCAATCCTGGCGTTTAGCGCGCCAACCCCGCCCGGCGCCCCGGTGCCATTTAGCTACCCGCCCGACACCAACGACCTGATCGAGCTGCGCCATCTCCTGCGGGTCTATGCGGCGATCCGCCTGTTCCTGCCCCAGAATCTCACCGAGGAGCAGCTGATTGGCAGCGATGAGAACGCGGTGGGGGAATTCCGCCTGGTGGCGGTGCTTTTCGCCCACATTGCGCCATTCAGCACCGTGATCGAACACCTCAGCCACGATCCGCAGGCGATTACCACGCTGCTCAACAGCTACTACCAGCGCATGCAGCAGATCGTCACCCACTATGGCGGCGGGGTCAACAAGCTGGATATGGCCGCCGACGGCGATAAGCTGCTGGCAATTTTCGGCGCCCCAGTCGCCCACGAGAACGATGCCGAGCTGGCCCTGCGCGCCGGGCTGGAGATGCAGGAGGCCATGAATGAGATCAATGTGATCCTGCACCAGGTCGATCCACAGCTGCCCCTGCTGGATCAGCAGATCGGGATCAATCAGGGCCATGTGTTTGCCGGGCTGGTCGGCAGCGACCGCCGCCGCGAGTACACCGTGATGGGCGACCCGGTCAACATCGCCGCCCGCCTGATGAGCGCCGCCGCGCCCGGCGATATTCTGGTCAGCCCGGCGATCAAGCGGATCAACAGTGGCAGCTTTGCCTTCGAGACCCTGCCGCCGATTGCGCTCAAGGGCAAGAGCGAGCCGATGGAGCCAGCCCGCGTCGACCGGGCCTACAATGTCCGCCGCGAAGTCACCCGCGCCGCGCTGGTTGGCCGCCAGGCCGAGCTCGCCAGCATCTGTGCGGCGGCGACCAGCGCGCTGCGTGGCTCAGGCCAGGTGATCACCGTCACCGGCGAGGCGGGCATTGGCAAATCCCGCCTGCTCGAAGAGGTGCTCCAGTGGCTGACGCTGGCCTCGTTCGATCCGGCGGCAAATGTGCCGACGTTTACCCCGATCACCGTCGAGTGTCAGTTTTACGAACAAACGACCCCGTATGCCGCCGCCAGCGATCTGCTCAACCAGATCCTCCGCCTGCGCGCCGATCTGGCCGATAGCGCCACCGTCGCCCAGGTCACCCAGCGGGTCGAGCGGCTCACACCCGAGCTGGCGCGCTTTACCCCGCTGCTCAGCGATGTCCTGCATCTGCCGTTCCCGGAGTCGCCCCTGACCCAGGCGCTGACCCCGGAGCAGCGCCATGACCGGGCGCTCGACCTGATCGAGCAGCTGATCTATGCCTCGGCGCGGCAGACGCCGCTGGTGCTACTGTGGGACGACCTCCACTGGGTTGACGCCTCATCGCGGGAGCTGATCGAGCGGCTGACCAGCCAGATCGCCAACGAGCCGCTGCTCTTTCTGGCCGGGCTGCGGCCGCAAAGCACTCAGCCGATCGCCTGGCCCGCCCAGACGACCGCGATCACGCTGTACGAGCTTGGCGACGACGACCGGGTGGCCCTGGCCTCGGCCATCCTTGGCGGCGCGGCGCTGCCTGAGCAGCTGATCACCCGCTGGATGGGTGGCGACGAGGCTTTTTTCAACCCGCAGGGCAACCCGTTCTTTATCGAAGAGATGCTGCGCGGGCTGATTGAGCAGCAGGTGATTGTCCAGACCGAGCAGGGCTGGGTGCTGCACGGCAATATGGACGCCCTGCCAACCACGATTGAGGGCGTGATCACCGCCCGCCTGGATCGGCTGGAGGCCCGCACCCGCGAGACAATCCAGGTCGCCTCGGTGATCGGGCGCCGCTTCAATCTGGATATCATCAACGGCCTGACCAGCACCCTCGATCTGACGGCGCAGATGGACACGCTGGCGGCGGCGGATCTGGTGTTGCCCGACCAGCTGGTGGCCGAGATCGCCTACCTGTTCAAGCACACCCTGACCCGCGATGTCGCCTACGAGGGCATTCTGTATGCCCGCCGGCGTGAGCTGCACCGCCGGGTCGCGGCGCGGATCGAGAGCGTCTACGGCGAGAAGCTCGACGATGTGCTGCCGGTGCTGGCCCGCCACTATGCCCGCGCCGAGGAGTGGACGACGGCGGTCGGCTACTATCTGCGGGCTGGCAAGCAGGCCCAGAGCGGCTACTTCAACCCCGAGGCGATTGCGCTCTACGGCGCCGCAATCGATCTGCTCCCACACCTGCCTGACGCCCAGGTCCGCCTGAGGGTTGAGCTGTACGAGCGCCTCGGCTACGTGCAGCTGCAGGCCGGCGAGTACCCGGCGGCGCTGGAGTCGCTGGCCGTGGCCCTAGAGCAGCTTCGCGCCAGCGCCAGCCCGCAGGTCGAAGAGATCGCCCGGCTGCTGCGCCACAGCGCCACCGTCCACGAGCGGCGGGCCGAGTACGAGGCCGCCTTCGAGCAGATCAACGCAGCCCTAGCCTTGCTGAGCACTGATGACTCGATTGAGCGCGTGCGGGCGCTGCTGCTTGGCGCCGGGCTGCACCAGCGCCAGGGCCGCTACCAGGAGACCATCACCTGGGCCGAACAAGGATTAGAGCTGGCCAACGTGCTCGGGCTCGAGTCAGAGCAAGCCCGCAGCTACCTGCTAATTGGCGGGGCATACCGGCTCCAAGGAAAAAATGAGCAGGCCGTCGAGACATTTTATAAAAGTATCGAGCTGTATAAACATGTTGAAGACATTGCGCGGCTGGCTGATGCCTACAATAATGCTGCCTTAGCCCTGAGTGATATGGGCAATTGGCAAGATTCGATCGAATTATACGCAGCTGCCTACGAGATTAAGCTCAGCATTAATGACTATTATGGTCAAGCTTTAGTCCTGCTTAATGGCGGTGATGTCAAAAGGAAGATGCACCAAATTGATCAAGCCATCGCGGATTTCCAAAAAAGCTTACTCCTATGGGAAAAACTAGGCTCAAAACTAGGCACTGCGGTCACCTATATGAACATCGGCTCGGCTTTTTTTCAAATTGGTAACATGCTAGAAGCTGAGAGCTATTTAGATCAAAGTCGCTCCATCCTTGATGAGATCGGTGCCGAAACGCATCTACCTGAGCTCTATCGAATCTATGCCGAGCTCTTTATCGATAAACAGAATTACACCCAGGCTCTGGATTATTGTGATTTCTCGGTTGCCTATGCGAAAAAGCTATCGGCAAAATCAGATGAAGGGCTGGCTGAACTGCTTCGTGGAAAAATCCTTCAGGCGCTTAACCATAGTGGGCTAGCGATTCAAGCCACCCACTATGCTATGGAACTCCTGGAGACATGTGATAACCAACAAGATATTCTGGCGTCTATCGAACAGCTAGCGCTTTTTACGGAAGACCAAAATCCACCTTTGAGTCGAGAGTATGCCGCCCGTGCCGAACAATTAAGAATGGCTATCGCGGCGAAAGGAATTCGTATCGCATAAGGGTGTTGGGGAAGGAAATCGCTGATCGAACGATGTTTATTTTTTATGGAGGCAGCCATGCGATCTATAGCACGTCTTAGCCGTTGTATGTTCATTATGATCGTTATTTTGGGAATGATTCCCTTTGTCAAAGCTCCTTCAGTCAGCTATGCCCTCCCGGTAAGGGAGAGTAAACCACCTTCACCAGAACAGGAACCGAACAATCAGTGGCAAAGTGCCAATCAGCTTGGCACAACGATTGGGTGTCCGTGGGATGGCAGCAGTAGTCTGACCTGTTCGCTGACTGGGGTCATCTCGGCAACCAGGGATCTCGATTGGTTTACCTTTACGACCGATCAGCCGACCACAATTGCGGTAAGTTTGACCAACACCGTCGGTAAATTCAATCTGGTCTTGTTCCAGGATCTCAGCAAGCCGCTCACACCAACTGGCCAGGTCGCGCTTGGCGGCATCAACGCCATCGGCGGCATCAACGCCATCGGCGGCATCAACGCCATCGGTGCGTTTGGCAAACCAGATCTGAGTATTGAAACATTTCTCTGGGCGCCGGGCAACTATTATTTGCTGGTGCTGCCGGATGATGCCGACCAAAAAGGCTCCTACACCCTGACTATCGATGGCAAAGCATTGGGCGGGCTCACGGTGCCAGCTCCAATCAGCTATACCTTTACATCCAGCGCGTTCGCGTGTACCGGGCAAGAGGCGCTGTATCTGACCCACGCGGGGCTGCTTGGCGCCCAGGGAACCGCGATCAGGAGCGAGCTCAGCACGCTGGTCGTCGATAGTGCCGTCAGGGGAACCGTGCTGAATTTCGCCGAGCCGCTTGGGTATATCACGCAGAGCAATACCTTCATCAACGCCTTTCAGCTCTGGCAAACCAATCTGACCAATCCGTTCTACGCCAATATGATTGCCGAAGGGATCAATCGGCTGATCAACGATCTCAAGCGGGTCTGCCCGAGCATTCACTACATTACGATTGTTGGCGGCGATCACGTGATTCCGTTCTATCGGGTTCCCGACGAGACCGTGCTGGCCAACGAGGGATCCTACCTGAGCGGCTCGGGGATCGATCCCAACTCGCTCACCGGCAGCTCGCTGAAGTACCGCACCATTCTGACCGACAATATCTATGGCTCGCTCTCGACGATTCCGTTTCGCGGGCGCAAGCTGCTGCTGCCGGAGCTGGCGGTCGGGCGGATTGTCGAAACCCCGGCGGAGATCTATGGCTACCTGAAGCGGATCAATCTCAACGGTGGGATTAGCCAAACCTTCATCAACGCCGACACCAACACCTTTGTCAGCGGCTACGACTTTTTGACCGATCAGGCCAAGGTCATCTCGGCTACGTTTGGCAGCTATGCCCAGCTGCCGAGCAAACCAACCCCGCTGATTAGCGAAACCTGGAGCGCCGCCGACCTGCAGAGCACATGGCTAAGGGCCGTCAACGACCCCTATACCACCTCGCCGTTTGCCGTCCAGTCGGTCAACGCCCACTTCGAGCACGACAGCGCGATTCCCGCCAACTACCTCAGCGCCCCAACCGAAGTCGTCACCGCCGGCCTGATCTATCAGCATGAAGCGGTTACGAACACGCTATCGACCCATTTCTTTCAGCAGCAGCTCGGCTTTAGCGTTGGCTGCCACTCGGCCTACAGCGTCGCGGACGGCGATAATCCCACCCGGCCAATTGACTTCCCCCAGGCCTACATCGCCCAGCACGGCACCTGGATTGGCAACACCGGCTTTGGCTACGGCGACAGCGACCTGATCGCCTACTCCGAGCGCTTGATGGTGGATTTCGCCAGCGAGCTGCGGCGCAACTGGAAAGAAGAGTTCAATCAGGTCTACCTGGGTATTCCGGTTGGCCAGGGGCTGGTGCGAGCCAAGCGCACGTATCTGCGCGAGGCGGCGGCGGGAACTTTCAGCGTCTATGATGAGAAGGTTCTGCTGCAGTCCACGCTGTATGGGCTACCGATGAGCCGGGTTCGGATCAATCAGGCGTCCGTGACCGAGTTCCCGCCGACCGACCCGCAGGATTTTGAGTGTCCAGGATGTAGCAGGCCGTCTTCTCCCGACCGTGGCCAGGTCGTCCCCGACAGCGCAATCGAGCGGAAGCTCACCTTCCGCTTTACCTACAATCCAAGCACATCGCCACGGGGCATTCGGCTTGATGCCCAGGCCGTGGTTATCTCCGACACCTTTGGCCTGCTCACTGGCCAGGTGTACGCTGCCGAGTTCCCGAATGCGGCCGGCCGTCCGGTGCTACCAGCCTTCAGCATCCCGGTTCCCTCCAGCGATGGGGCTGGATCGCTGCGCCTGCAGGGGGCGGCGCTCGTCCATGGCAGCTCATCGCTGACACCTGGATTCAATCCGGTCGTAACTCGCCTGGTCACCGATGAGAATTTTCTCCCCTTCGAGCCAGCCTTCGAATTCAACACCCAGTGGTATCCCGATCAGCCGTTTGCCTCGAGCGTGTTTGAGACGGTCGGGATCCAGGCTGGCGGCCAGCCGACGAATCGCCACATGCATCTGCTGCTGTCGCCAACCCAATATAAAGGGCGGAACAACCTTGGCGAGCTGCGCAAGTACAGCGATATGACGATTGAGCTGCGCTACCTCAGCGAAGGCGCCAACCAGGCACTGCTTGACGATATCTTCGAGCCAGTCATTCTGGATACCGCGCTGTATGAGGATAACTCGCTCGACATCGAGATCTACGAGATCAATGCCGATGGCCCCGGCGATATCGTTGATGCCTTTGCGCTGGTCTACACCACCAACAATGACTGGGACGAGATCAGCCTGAGTTTCACCCGCGATACCGTCGATCCTGAGCTGTGGATCGCCACCGGCGCCCTGCCGGCCAATGTCGCCGAGCCGCTCCAGCTCTATATTCAGGCCGAGGACAGCGCCGGCAATCTGGGCATCGAAACCTTCGAGGGCACGCTCAATATGGAGGTGGAGTATTTGCAGTATCTGCCGCTGATGCAGCGCTAACTCGCCCCAGGCCCGTAAAGCAACCAACCCCCGCAGGCGAATGGTGCAATCCATTCGCCTGCGGGGGTTTTGGTTGGCTAAGCCTGTCGAAGCCAACTGTAGGCTTCGACAGGCTCAGCCAGCGGCCCTAGCGCAGCTGCGCCCAGTCGAAGCGAATCCCCAGAGCGCGGCCATCGGGGTTGGCCCGATCGCTGGCGTGGGGCACGAAGGTGCTGGTCGGGCGCACGCCGACCGTCAGCGGGGCGGCGCGATCGAGGCCCGGTGGCAGCGGAACGCGGATCTCGCCCCACTCGTTGCCAGCCGCAAACGTCCCCGCGCTGATCCCGTTGATCGCAACCACCACCTCCGGCGCCACGACCCCCGTCGGGCGCTGGGCGGCCACCCGCAGAACCAGGCTGCTGGCGTTTGCAGACGGGGCCAGCAGCAGCAGCGCCGCGTTTTTGCTCCAGCGCGTGCCATCGTCCTCGGCGGCGTGAAAACCGCCAATAAACCCCAGATCCAGCCCGCCGCCAAGGTCGAGCGTGGTCGTGAGCGGCGTCTGGGTCAAGCGGGCGCGGGCCCAGGCCTGCAGATCCTCGCCCGAGGCGGTCTCAAAGGCCAGATCGCGCCGGGCGGTGGCAAGATCACCCTGCGCCCGCAGCAGGTCGCCGCGCAGCAGGTGGGCGTAGGGGTGGGCGGGCAGCTGCGCGATGGCGGCATCGAGCTGGCCCCGCGCCCGCCCCGGCTGGCCCAGCGCCAGATCCACCCGCGCCAGCAGCGCCCGCGCCAGGACCGAGCGCGGATCGAGCTGTAGCGCCTTGGCCGCCTGCGCCTGGGCCTGATAGACCCCAATCCCGTTGCCAGTCTGGGCCAGCTCCGGCGCGAGCGTCTGGCCATCCCAGCCCGCCAGCGCGGCCTCGGCCTGGGCCAGCAGCCAGTGCTTGTGGCCCAGGCGCAGCGCCGCACTGGCATAGGGCCGGAAGGTGAACGTCAGCGCCAGCAGCAGCAGCATGAGCAGCCCTGCCGCCGCGACCGGGAGTCGGGCCAGCCTGGATCGTACCCGCCCGCCCCGCCACCAGCCCCAGACGGCGGCCAGAAACCAGGCCGCGCAGGGCAGCAGCACCGGGAGCAGCGGCAGCCGATAGCGGTACTCGACGTGAAACAGCGCCCCGGTCAGCACGGTGTAGAGCACCCACAGCCCCAGGCCGGCCCGCAGCCAGCGGCTGACCGGGAGCAGCAGCAGCCCGCCGACGCCCGCCAGCAGCACGAGCAGCCACAGCCCATCGCCTAAAATCAGCCGCAGCCAGACCTCGGACGGCGGCACCCAGATCGCCGGACGATCCAGCAGATCGTCGCTGTGCTCCAGCGCCCAGAAGCGGCGGAACTCGCGCCAGCTTTTGCCCAGCACCCAGCCGGGCGACTCGGTCAGCGCCGCCATCCCACGGGCGGAGGCCAGCTCCGAGCGGGCCACGCGCTGGTCGCCGAGGGCGTACAGCTGGGCTTTGACCGCCTCGCGCCCGGCGGGATCGTTGTCGAGCCAGAGGTTTTCCGGGCCGGTGGTGTCGATCAGGATAAAGCCGCCGTAGGTGACGGCGTTGCGCAGCGTCCAGGGTGCGATGGTCAGGAATGCCGCCAGCACCAGCACCCCGGCGGGCCGCCAGCCGCCGGAGCGCCAGAGCCACAGCGCGCCCAGCGGCAGCAGCGGCAGCGCCACCGAGCGCACCAGACACACGAGCGCGATCACCACGCCGGCCAGGGCCGCCCAGCGCCAGCCCGGCCGCCGCCCGGCCGCGATCACGCTGCTAAACGCCAGGGTCAGTCCCGCCAGCGTGACGGCCTCGGTCAGCAGCTCGGTGGCGTTCAAGGCCAGGCTGTAGGAGAGCGCGGTCAGGGCGGCGGCCAGCAGCGGCACCAGCGGCGGGCGGTCAGGGCCAAGCAGGCTGCGGGTCCACCAGAAAATCAGCGGGATCGTGGCGGTGCTGATCAGCACATTGGCCAGGCGCAGCAGCTGCAGGTCGCCATCGAACAGCCAGACCAGCGCCGCCAGGCCGACGGGAAAGAGCGGCGGGCGCATGAATTGCAGGTCGTAGTAGCCCCGGCCCTGCGCCAGATGCAGCGCCAGATCAAGGTACTCGCGCTCGTCGCCGCCGAGCGGGCGAAACTCGTGCCAGCGCCAGGCCAGCAGGCGCAGCAGCAAACCTGCGAGCGTGATCAGCCCCAGCCCAACCCCAACCTGTCCATGTTTCCGCCACCATATCGTCATCGCTGCCATTCCCTCAACAAGCCGGCTAACCCCGTCATTATACCCACAGGCGGGCGCGGCGCTTCGGAACGTGTCAAGTCCGATGAGGCAGCGGACGATCAGGAATTCCGTTTCACCCGCGCCGGGTCGTCTTGACGGATTATGGCATTCTGCTTCGGTTAGTAGCGATTCCGTCAATTTAAACAGTTAACCAATACCTTCGCCAAAACGCTGATACGGGAGACTACTCCTTTTGGGAGGGCGTTTAATAACTAGATAATCATAACATCGCTTTTAGATATATTCTTCAATTTGGATTGATAAGGTGGTTGTTTATCGGGATTTGGATACAGTTTATTCAGCATTCGATGGATTG
>DAOTUS010000045.1:0-13472 GCA_034437415.1 Herpetosiphonaceae bacterium | reverse complement strand
ACGATCGCCGGGCTTTTTACGTGGAAAGAAATCGTCATCACGGTATCCTGCTGCTAACTACCAAAAAACGCCTGTTGTTCTTCTGTCGTCATATCGACATAGCCCTGGAACATCTCGTTATGGGCCCCATCGCTGGCCTTCCAGATCAAGAGGCCATTGCCCTTCGCGAGCGTTGTCACATACTTGATGTGTCCCTCATGGACGCCATCCACCAGATGTTTCAACCGCCCGGCGGGCTGAGGCTCCTGCAACATAATCATTTTTATCGGTGAGTTTTGCCACACACTGAGGAGATCAGGGTTTTGGTCGTTCTCGCCGGTGCCAAGGTAGCGGTGGAGATCCTGATCCGCTGCCCAGAACGCCGCCTTAAATGTCCGCCACGTTTTGGTGGCCTCGGCGGCAAACTCGGCCAGTGTTGGGATGCGGTTGAGGCTAAAGGCGAACTCATCAAACACCACAATGGTTGGATGCGACCGATCCCGGCCAGGTCGGCGGATATAGCGGTTGACCGCGCCGAAGATCTGGCCGAAATAATAGGTTCTCCACAGGCCGGCAGGCAGACCATCTAAGCCATAGGCGGTGAGTGGCTTGGTGAGGGACCAGTCAATGCTGGTGCGCTGATTGACCGTCCGACCATACGATCCAATGATGAAGGTCAGGCGGAAGCTCGACGCGAGCCGCGCCGCTGTCTCTGCCTGATAGGTGTCAGCGGGCATGCCATTCGCCCCGCTGGCCAGGTCCGCAGCCAGCCGCTCCAGCGCCGCAACCACGTCGCTGATGATCGGCGTTTCAGCCGTAGTCACGGTTTCCAGATCGAGGGGCGCATAGACTCGTTCGAGGGCAATCCGCAGCAGCGCACGCTGATCGCTGCTCCAGCTGGCCGGGCGAAAGGTCTTCTTGTTTGCCCCATTCACTGAGACATAATCATCATCGCCAAACAACACCGAGAATTGCGCCATCACATGCTCAATTTGCGTTGAGAGGTTGGGGGGAGTGCCGTCCACGTCGCGATAGACGACAATGTCGAGCGGGTTAAGTGTGTCATTCAGGGTCAGGGGGAAATGCTGTCCCCCATCACCAACGGTCGCGACGAGCCGCTTGGAGTGGCCCTGCGGCTCCATGACGATCACGCGGGTGCCCATCGAGAGCATCCGGCGCAGCCACACATTGAGCGTGACTGTTTTTCCCGATCCCGTGGCACCAACCATGACCATATGGCCAGGGCTGTTGTCCGAAAATGGATCAAAGAATATCGGCGTTGTGTCCTGCATCATCCAGAGCATCCCGTCGGTGCGATTCGGCAGCCGTAAGCCGACGGGAAGCAGTGATGCCACGCCATGGCTTAGAACCGTGCGCGAGCGGCGGGCTGGCCCTCCATCAATCCGGCGCGTCTCCGTAGGCGTCCAGAACTGGGCTAATGCAGCCTGCACCCCACTCGCGTGGAGCAGTGGCAGCTGATTGCCCGCTGATAACTTGATCGTGCGCACGGCCTGCTGGAGCGCCTCGGTATCCGCCGCCGACACCGCCAGGTGGATTTGGGTTTCGTGGAACGCCTGGCCCGACTCAAGCGCCTCCTGCGCCTGGCGAGCCGCCTCACCACGACGGCGCGATTTTACATCACCCGCATCGCCACGCTCCTGCCGCGCCCGATCCGCGGTGGCATGCCAGGATGACTTCATCTCCGCCTGGGTGCGCTTGACGGGAAGCACATCCACCACCGATGCGAGGTCGATCCCGAGCTGAAACAGCGTGTGCAGGACATCGCCGCTGGCCCAGGTTCCTCGGATGTCATAGCCGGTCAGAATCGCGACGTGGGGATGATGACTTTCCTCGGGGGTAAGAAACGGTCGTCCCTCGTGATATTTGCCAGAGAAGATTGAGGGAAGCTCCGCCTCCCAGCACGTCGTCCGAAACGCATGCTGCACCGCCGTTGCCAGCTCATTCACCGCTGCCTGCGTGTGGATTTTTGGCCAGGCCAGCACGAAGTGGCGAATGCCCCGAAGCGGCGCTCGTTGCTGCAGCGTTTCGTACCAGTCGCCATAGTCCAGCAGCGGGCCACGTTGCCACAGCGGCTCGCCCAGCCGATCAATCGTCCATGTCCACTGATCGAGCGTGGCCGCGCTCGCCGTCGGGAGAATGCGCAGGATATCGGCCCGCAGATCATCCGGCAGCGCTCCGAGCAGCCCATCAAGATTCGGCCGCTGCCCACTGAGCGCCCATGCGTCAATGGCCTGCACCAGGGGGGCAAAGAGCTGGGCCCAGCGGTTCAGCGGCCGGGTCAGGCGTTTGATCCGCGCAATCGGCTCGTCGAGGTCGAATGGCACATGCATCGAGATAAACCGCAGCGGGGTTTCCTGCTGATGAAAGAACGGAACCCACTCGCGATCGGCCTCGGCCCAGTCAGGCCGCATCAGCAGCGGGATGGCCGCCAGCTCCAGAATAATTGGCTGTTTGCTCTCAGATCGTGCCATCAGCATGCTCCTCTTCACGGCGGAAGGCTGAGGCCACCACCGCGCCATCGCGGGTAACGGCCATGCTGTCATCCGTCATCCCAACGCGCCCGATCGCGTGCGGCTTGACCAGATCGTGGTTCAGCCAGCGCGCCGTGATCGCACGCCGACGCAGCTCCAGACGATCGACCATGGACAGGCCGGCGGGGCGAATGGTGATCGCTATCCCGATGATGGCCCCAATACAGGCCCACAGCATCAGGAGAATCCCCGTTGTTCCTGCCAGCGTGCCAAGCTGCCAGCCCAGGATTGCGCCGACAAATGCCGCAGCTGCGTTTTCAAAGGTCAGAAAGAGCAGCACTTTCGACTGCTTGCCGCTGCTCAGGTCTTCTACATGGTCATACGCCATAGAACATCATCCTTAGCGTACCATCCTGATGGATAAACCATCAGGCTGGCACAACGCGCCTTATCCGCCGATTTGGGCCAGCAGCAACTCGATGATCAGCGGTACTGCGATCAGCGTGAGGATTGCCGGGCGCATCCACTGCCGAACGCCGTTGTACAGGTCGGGCAGAACGCCCTCCAAGCCTTTGGCAACCGCAAAGAAGATCAGGCCAAGAATTGCGGCCGCCCAGATGATCCATTTCCAGGCTTCCACAAACGCCAGGAAGCCCGTCTTCACGGCAGAGCTGTCCTCCAGCGGATTCTGGCCAAAGGCCAGGGACGGGACGGCCAGAAGAGCGAACACGAAGAGCCATGGCGCACTGGTATGTGCGATGCGAGCGAGCCGACTTGTGCGAACAGTGTTCATGACACCTCCAAAAAAATCACCAAGAAAACGTAGAGGTCGATCCGGCCAGCGTCAGCGTCAGGGTTGTGGCCGCTGGATTGATCGGAATAGCGAACGAGGTCTCCACCGTCTCACCAACAGCCAGCAGCGGCGGAATCCATGCAACAGCGAGCAGGGTTGATCCATCACGGACCGTCACATCCTGCTCCAGTAACTGCGGCGCACTGGCGGAGGTCGCGCCGGTGGTGATCGTTGCATCGACCACCAGGAAGATTTGGCCATGTCGTTCCTCCCATCGGGGATTGTCGTAGGTACAGGTCAGCAACGAGCGGAGCCAGGCGGCTCGCTGGATCGGAGCTGGGATATCCAGCGTCATGCGTCCAGCGAGCCGGCCTGGTTGATTGAGGACAAAGCCAACCGTCTGGGGATAGGGAAGGCTCGGGATCAGATACGTCACCGCATAGCCATCTGCCAGCGCCGCCACCGCACCCGTCGCTGCAACGGTGGCTCCATTCGGCAGAATCAGCCGCCCGGTCGTATATCCTTCATCCTTCCACAGGACAACCACCCGCATTTGATCGGGGGGGATCACATCAGGCGCGATATCGGCAGCCCAGCTCTCCACCCGTACCAGCAATGCGGGGTCAAGCGCAACAAACTGCACCGCCTGCTCGACACGCCCAGCAGCCACCGTGATTGGCGGGGAGAGCGTACAGTCCTTGAGAACCAGATCCGGCGTGTCGGTTGCCTCCAGTCGAAACTGGCGCACGCTCGTCGTGCCGCTCAGGGTGAGTGTTTGACCGATGACCAGCTTGGCCACGTGCTCTGGTGGCACACAGACCGCTGTCGGGAGGCCCGGCAACGAAAACGCGACGGGCCAACGCTCCCCCCCCACCTGCATTGCGGCACTATCCCACAGCGCCACGGGATTACTTCCAACCATCACGATCGGCGCACTCGCTGCTGCTGCAGGCGGATCATCATTGCCAAGGAGGAAGAAGGCTCCCACCGCCAGCATGAATAGACATGCGCTCACGATAATCAGCACACGCTGGGTACGGAAAAGCGATTCTCCCGCCTGCAAGAAATCCTGGGACGAAACCACCGTCAATTTGCGATGGTCAAACTTCCAAAAATCACCCAGATCCTTGGCCGTTGGTCGATAGTAGAGCGACTGGCCATCCGTCAAGGATCGGCCCTGGGCGTCAGTGGCCGACCCGTTAAGCTCCGCCCGAAAGCGGTCGATCAGCCCTCGCTCGACGACCTCGCGGCTGGCGGGGACGGTTGAGGCCGCCAGGGCATCTGACTGCTCCTTGGTGAGCCAGGCGGATCGGCGATCGGTGTAGATTCCCTCCAGGGCGGTGCGAAGTTTTTTCTCCACCTCGCGATTGAGCCGATCCTCTGCCTGTCTGCGGGTTGATCGGGCGGTGCCCCCATCAAGCACGTCGTCGAAGCTGGTTTTGTCCTCCATCTCATCGAGCCGCGCCCCCATCACGGAGATGATGCGGTTCCAGGCTTTCCACTCCCGTGCATAGGTCTCAAACAGCTGCGCCTCAGCGCGTGCAGTGGCTCGGCTACTCGTCGTCATGGCATGTGGCTCCAGACGGTCAGGCCACGATCGCCACCAATGGCGAGGTGTGCGCCGTCGCTCGACCAGGCCACGCGGGTCGCGGGATAGTCCAGGGCCAGCGTGTGCACGATCATCGCTGATGCAGGCTCCCAGAGCGAGACCACACCTGTTTTGGAGACCACGGCCACCAGCCCGCCGTCGCGTGGCTGCAGCGCAAGATCGATCAGATACGGGTCAAGCGGGATCTGCTCGCCGGTTGTCGCTGGCGGGGACCAGCGGTAGATCCCCCCTTTGCCGGCCGCCAGGAGCGTTGTGCCATCCATCGACCATGCCAGCCGCTCAATGGTCTGGCGGGTCATAACGGTTGCGCCCGGCGCTTTGCTGGGCCACGCCCAGAGGGCAATCGTTCCCTCCGAGGTGCCAACCGCTAAGGTTTTCCCATCGGGCGACCATGCAACCGCCGTCGACCCTTCGCTGAAGGGTGTATCGAGAAGAACCTCGTTTACCGCAGCATCCCCACGGGTCATCACGGCCACCCGCTGGCCGGTGATCAGACTGGCGATCTGGTCTTCGTGAACGGCCAGCGTGTTGGAGTGCGACAAGCCACCAAACTCCGCCACGGTCCATGTTTCGGTACTCACGGCTGCCGGATCGCGAACCGATACGTCGCCACTGCGACTCTGCACAACCAGGCCAGCACCGCTGCTGGCCAGCCCATCGACCCGCAGATTCTCCTGTGTGATCGGGCTATCCTGATTGAGCGTCCAATAACTCAGTCGGGACGTATCAGCGGCGGTGACCAGCGTATCCTCCAGCCAGGTCATGGCCATAATCGTCCCGCTGATTGGCGCAAAGGTTGTCGTCACCGTCCACCCACGGGCGGCTTCAGCGGCCAGTGGGGCGGGAGTGATCGTCAGCGTCGGGGCCGGTAACTCGCCCTGCGCAGATCGACCACAGGCACTGAGCATCAGGACCAGAAGAATCGTCCAGAATCGTTTGTTTTTTGACATTACTGCGCTCCTTGTGGCACATACAAGAGAAGGACTCGATTGGCATTGAAGGTTGGCGACTCAATCGTCAGGCCCAGCGCTGGGATCATAAGGGCCAGTGCTGAGGCGCTGGGGATACTCACGGTAAAGGACACGCTGCCCTTGGCATCGGTGCGGCTCGATGCGAGCTGGCGCAGGGTTGCGCTCTCCAGCACATCGATGCGGACATCATCAAGCGGCGTACGGCACGTGGTCGGCTTTGTGGTGGAGACCCGACACATCTGCACGGAAAAGGACTGGGCCTGCGGGGCTGGGGCAACCGAGCGAACGGGCGGCGTGGCCGGAACCGGCGCAATCCTGATTGGTGGAAGTGCTGCAATTCCGCCGACGGGTGGTGTTACGGTAGCGGAACCCGATGCGCCAGGTGTTGGGGAAAGGGCTGGCGTGCCAGTGATTGGTGATGCGGCACCAGGAGTTGCAGAATCAGATACCGGCGTGCTATCCAACCTATCGGCGGCGAGATCAGGGGCCCACATCCACCCGGGCGTCACCGATCCATCGGGAAGCACCTTAACCCAGCCGAGGTAGGTGCTGCCGAGGAGCGTAATGCCGTCACCCTCCTCATAGATCGCCAGGGCATCATTGCCCATCGGCGGCGCGGCCGCAAACAGCTGCGACTCGGCCACTTTGACCCGGGCCCGCCCGGTCGGAGCGGATTCGCGCACCACCTCGCGGGCATCGGCAACCGTTGCCGCCACAATCGGCGCTGGCAATGCCGTGCCCTGGACCTGAACAGCAGTCGGAATAGGCGTTGGAAGAGCGGTTGGAGTGACCGTTGGAATAGGCGTTGGAACCGGCGTTGGAGGAACAAAAAGCGACACCAGCAGGTGATAGGTGCGCTCCGTAATGGGTGCTGGCGGGGGCACATTGCCGACATTGCCGATGACCAGGAAGGCATCAATGGTGCCGCTCTGCGGCGACGTGCAGAAGCGCACGCGGCTGGCGAAGCTGGTTCCGTCGCTATCATCGTTGCCCGTCCAGGGCGCTTCCAGATCGCCCTGGGGGCCGTAGACGATGATATTGGTGTCAATACCGGGAGAGAGTTCAAGCGTCTGCGCCTCATAGCAGTAGCCGGCCTTGACCGTGAACGCAAAGAAGTCGTTATCTCCGCACACCAGGGTAGTCCCATCCGGACAGACAAACGTCAGCGGCCCGATCGTTTCACCGAGGGCAATGCGCGACGCATGGGTGAAGTCGTAGTTGTTTTCCCATGCATCTCCTTGTATCTGTATCGCGCTCGGGGTGGCCGTCGGCTGAACTGGACCGATAATCAGGCCACCAAGGGTCATGGTCAAACGATAGGTTTTGAAATCAGGGCGGGTTGGCGATCGATTGGTGACCTCAATGCTATAGCGGCCCGGCAGCACCGTCGCTGCCACCCGCGAGCGGACATCGGATGGGCTGACATCATCGTTCTCAGCGATCAGGGTTCCATCCGGCAGCAGGAGCCGCAGATTCGTGTCGAGGCCAAACGTGACATTGGTCTCGACGGTGAGGGTCAATCCCCGCTGGCTCTCCTTGATCACGAGTGTGTAGTAGTCCACATCGCCGAGCGGCCAGAACGAGAGCTTATCAATGCTTCCCCCCACATCGATCGCTGCTGCAGATCCGAGCGTATCGTTCACCTCATAGGCATCTGGCAGCGGCTGGGGGTTGGTTGTGGCCTCTGGCAGACTGGTTGGGGTTGGGACACTCGACGGTGGCACCTCGCCCAGCAGCGTTGCCGTGGGGGTGGGTACCGGAGCGGTCGCCGTTGCAGTGGCCGTGGCCACAGTGGTTCCTGTGGGCACGGCGGTGGCCGGCACGGGCTGATTCACAAACGTCGTATCGCGTGTGGACGCAGCGCTCCCGGTGCTGTCCACCGCATCAGCGCTCGCACGAAGCGCTGTCCCCTGGGGTGTTGATGGATCGACCTGAAGACTGAGGTCAAATACCGCTGGGCTTGTGCTGCTGCGACAGATAAAGGCCGCGCCAGTGAACGAGCAGGCCGATGGGGGTGTGGTCACAAGCAGCGCGCGATCAAGTGCGATCGTTGCGGTGACTGGCCCGGTGCCAGACACCATCACGACGACGGTGAGCGCCTGCCCAGGATAGGTGGCGGTGTCCGTCAGGGTGAGCTGGACAACCGCCGCTGATGGCGCGGCACGGCTATCCCGCACAGAGAGTCCCACAAGGGATCCAACCAGACACAGCAGAATGAGTACACGACGAGTCATAACCTTATTTCCTCCTCGATGGGACACGCAGCACCGTGAGCTGCGGGCGATGATTGGCACGAGCCACCACACCAGGCCGTGCCACATCACGAGCAGGTGTCGCGGCGCTGGCGCGTGGTGGGCCCGCCTGGCGAGCCTGCACAAGAACCTGCCGCGTTGGGCGTCGATCGGGTCGAGCCACTGCTGGCGAACGCGATAGGGTGCCAGCATCAGGTGGCCCAGCTCGGTCAGTCGGACCATGGCTCCCAGGGTGAACGGCGGGCAGAGACGAATCCGAGGAACCATGCGCTGCGCTTTCCGTTGGAAGCGCTGGAGCCGCTGGTGCCGCTTCATTGGTTGAATCGGGAGTACCGGGCGCTATGGTGAGCGCTGGAGCCACCTGGTGCTCTGGTGCCGCTGCAGCGGCTACCGGTACATGGACAGCGCTCGATGTGGTCGCCTGCAGTGGTGTTCGCGCAGCGGTCACGACGCTGCCCTGAGGAGCAGCACCGGGAGGGCGTATGACGCGGCGCTGCCCTCGTGCTGTTCGGTGCAGTGCGCCAGCGATCGGGTGCACCTTTCGCAGCCGGCGGACTGGTGCGGCGGCTGGCACCCCCGGTGCCCCAACGGATGCCACAGGGGTCGCCGAGGAAACCGCCGCCGTTGGTGCCTGCTGGCGGAGCGCATCAGCGCCACGGATGGCCGGTGCGGCCGCGCCCGGTGCCAGCGCTGGCATCCCTGCGCCAGGCTGCGCTGAAACGGGTGTCTGGGCTCCTGGTATCGCGGCTGTCCGAGTACGGCCACGACGAGGAGCACCTGGCTGCGCTGCTGGAGCAGGCCCCTGGCCGCTCGATGTCGCCGTTGGCGGAGTCGATGGGGGAGAGGTGGATGGAGACGGGATCATCGCAGCCGTTGCGGGGACTGCCTGGCTCGATTGTGTCGTTGGAACAGTCCCTGATCCTTGAGCATTCGTCGCTGTCGGCAGTGGTGTGGCGGCTGGTGCAGGTGATGGAGTGGCGGAAGACGTGCGTCCAGCGGTCTGCGGGGTCACACGGTTCTGATGCTGCCGTTGCATATAACCACGGCGCGGCGCACCCGACGGCGTACTGGTCATCTGGCCATGGGGTGCCAGCGGGATTGTCGCGTCGATTGCAGCGTTCGGTTCAGCCGTGGCGTGCGTCGCCGCATCGCGCATCATCCGGTCCACGACCGGTTTGATCCGACGGCGGTCAACGGCATCATCGCGCCGGGCCAGGAGTGCCGCCTCACGACTGGCCTTGCTGTCGCGTTCTGCAGCAGTCGGATAGAGCTGGGTGAGATTCTGTTTATGCCGCTTGGCAGTATGCCAGTCAAAGACGCCGGCGTCGCCCCGCGATGATTGCATCCCGAGACCAAAGGCACCGTCTGGTTGAACCATGCCCGTGGCCAGCATGGCCTGGCCGACTTTTTTCACGCCGGGCATATGCCGCACGGCTGCCCCTGCCGCATAGGACCGGTCTCGGGTTCCTCGGTAGGCAATCGCTGCTGCCGCTGCGCCGACCGCGACACCTGCGCCGGCACCAACAACCGCCTTGCCGACCGCGCGTGGCGCAGCGCCCATCAGCGCGCCCCCGGCGCTCAATGTTGACATAAAGAGCTTCCCTGCCCCAACAATCAGCACGATTACAAGCACGAGCCCTAACAGGCCCAGCCCAAAGACCATGCTCCCATTGCGTTTATCGGCAGCACTGTCGATCAGGCCCACCAGGATGCCCATCCAAAAAGAGGCCACCCAGGAGGATTTGAAAATCCCAATCAGCGCCTGGACCTGCGCCTGGAAGAGTCCTTCGGTCGGCAGATACAGCGCAAACAGCACCGAGATCATGAGGCCCATCCACGCCGTACAGACACACAGCGCAAAGACAAAGTGCAGCAGCTGCTCCAAGACCGCGAGGAGGCTCAGAGCGGTGGCCTGAAGTTGCACTTGCAGTCCTGTTTTGGCCGACGCAGAAACCACCCCACGGTCCTCGGCTGAAATGTCAGCATCACCAAACACAACAATGAGATTTTCTGGGTTTGCATAGCTCCAAATAAATCCACTATTTACCCCCAGATGGTAGGGGACGCGCGTAAGTCCGGCGCGATCACCGCTGTAGTTCGAGCAGTGGATATCCACGGCATCCGCCCGCAGGAAATTGGCGGTGTAGTCATTGAGAAACAGCGATCCAATCTGCCGGTTGAGCTGCTGGCCCGGGCAGGGTTCATCACCTGGCGCATAGATGGCCGTTGGTGGCAGCACATTCGTCTGCGCCTCTGCGCTCACCGTACTCAGCGGATCACCCTGCGCGCTCGCAGCGCTGTCCTGAGCGATCGTAGAAAACATCTGGCCAAAGGCCAGTCGGGCATTGTCCGTAGCCGCCACCAGGGGCGTTCCATAGTTGAACAGAATGATCCCCAGGAAGAAATAGCCCGTTGCCCGACGAAGATCCACAATCCGAAAATCCGCCACCATCTGGAGAAAAAACGCGATAGCAAAAAATGCGAGGGCAAAGATCGCGGCGATAAATAAAAAATCACGTAACGGTTGGGCCATCGCCGTAAAGGCCGTGCCAAACACATCGTTGATAAGCCATGATCGAAACGATTCAATCGCTCGTGCTAAATTCAAGAGTGGCCGATTGATGATCGTCCAGATCATCTCTTGACCAGTCAGCCAGAAGCTAATCAGCATATTGTCGGCACATGGCCCGGGATTGGTCACACCACACGACCCGCCGGATGCCGCACGTGTGGTCGAGGGCATGAGCAGGATCAGCAGGCCAACGCGGGCGACCCAGCCAGCCGCCAGCCAGCGACGGCCTGCCACGGTTTTCGATGTGCCTGCCGCCGCACGACCGAGCAGCCACCAGAGCGCATCGAGAAGGACCCAGGCCAACACCAGGGCAAAGACAATGCGCGACTGCCAGTGGCTAGCCTCTGACCGCCCGGCCTGGCACAGCAGCGCATCATTAAGACACACCGAGGTCGTTATCGAGGTTGGTATCCCCAGGGCACCCAGGGCGACCAGCGTGATCGTGATCCGCACGCCCCACGCCCACCAGCGGCGCGCCCGGGCGGGTGCCAGAAACGGCTGTTTTTTGCTCTGCGCAATCGCTGAGGGACGCGGATCGAGGAGCCACAGCACGAGGGCCATACTCCGATACAGTGTTTGCCAGATGATCATGAGCGGCTCCCTCGCGCCCGTCGTTGGCGCATCCACCAGGTAATCCCCAGCAGCAGCAGCGGAGTAAACGCAATAATCAGGATGATCACGCCCCAACGGCTACGACCTGATACCGAGACCGTCGGGACAGCTGGTATGGCGATATCCGGCACCGGCAGCGGCAGGGCCGAATCAGGGATGGCGGTACCAGGCACGGTGATCTCAACCGGGTTCGGAACGCCCTCCTCGTTCACCCCGGCAAAAAAGGTTGCTGGCTCTACGGAGAGAACCGCTCCTGCCACCCGCAGCACCACCGGACGATTCTGGCCAGGGATCAGGCCCAGGCGCAGCGCGGTCTCGGTTGTTGGCTCGATGGTGAGCACCACGCCGCCGGCGGAGGCGGACTGGATAACCATGGCCGTTGACGACGCGGGAAATGGCCCCAGCACGAGCACCCCTGCCGCATCACTCGTGGCCGTCAGCAGCGCAGACGCGGTGTCCGTTGCGGTGAGTGTCACCGCACCAACGCCCTGGTCACGATCATCCACAATGGTGATCGTGACCAGGGTTTCGCCTGCCTGAGCCAGCGCCACACGCGGCGAGGGCCAGAGAAGAAGGAGCAGGATTGAGAACAGCACCCGATTCATAAAAATCTCCTAGATCGTCGCCCGCGCCATGCGTATGCTGACCGCCATACCACCGACAAGGCCAAGACCAACCAGCACAAAGAGCCATACGGGGAGTGATGATCCATCACTGACATCCGTGGCCGGAATGCGTCGATTGGTCACGCCAGCGGGAGCTGGTGTTGGCGATGCCTGCACCTCCGGGTTCCGGAGGATTGTCACCAGCGCGGTGTCGGAATTGTTGGACGGTATGTCCGTCGTGCTCGATGTCGTGAGCGTGGCTCCATTCACGATCGCATCCGTGCCATTCCCATGCAGTGTTGCCACAATTTCAATCCGCACAATCTCTCCAGGAGCCACGTTGCCGAGGACAACGCGAACCGTATTGCCTGAGGTGGTGACCTGGCCACGGCTCGCCGTTGCGCGAACAAGCGTCAGGCCGGCCGGCAGGGCATCGGTCGCAACGACATCGGTGGCCGCAATCGACCCCTCGACGGTCACCTGCAGGATATAGACGAGTTCACTCCCGACCGCCATGGGCCCTGTGGCAGTCACCACCTTTTGCAGCCGCGGATCGGCCTGCTGCGGTGTTTTCGTCGCCGTCGCCATCACCGGTGGCGTAACGGTCGGTGGAACGGGTGTCGCCGTCACCGTTGGCGTATCGGTCGGCTCGACGGGGACGCGGGTCGGTGGCACGCCTATCGTAGTGGTTGCCGGCAGCGCCGTCGGGGTCTCCGTCGGTGGCACGGGTGTCTCCGTTGCCGTCGCTGGAATGGTCGTCGGGGTCTCGGTCGGCGTCACCGGGGTCTCGGTTGGTGGCAGCGGTGTCTCGGTCGGCATGACCGGAGTCTCCGTCGCCGGGATGGCGGTTGGCACCTCCGTTGGCTCCGGCGACGGCGTGAGGCTCATCGGGATCGTGGCCGCCGTGGTGGGGGTAAACCCCACCACGGCCCAGGCTGCCAGCAGCAGGCACAGGACTGCGATAAAGAGCGGTCGTTTCATCTGCAACTCCTAGCGTTGGATCAACGGTACAAAGATGGTCTGCTGGACCGCAACCGGCCCATACCGATGGATAGTTCCGTTCATCTCGCGCTCCTCCAGCCAGACATACAGCGGCCCAGGGCGGCTGAAGCCAGGCTGCTGCGCGAGCAGGCGTTGGTAGACCCCGCCAGTCGTGGTCGAGCCCTGGCTGGGAATGAGCGCGGCCGTCTGTACGCTTGCGGTTGGCCACACAGTGGTGTTAGAGCCATACAGATGAAAGCCCGCGGTATCGGGTTCGAGGCTGGTCTCCCAGTTAACCTCGATTTCGTCTCCAACCCAGCGAGCCGTCAATCGCACCAGGGTCACACTGGTTGGATCGAACGGGTGAATGATCTCTTCCGAGATAATCGGCGGGGTTTGGCTGCTCGATGCCTGCGCCGTATTCGTAATCGCTACCGTGGTGCCGATCGGCTGGATCTCCACCGCAAAGGATACCGTCGCGATTTGTCCGACGGCCAGCGTGGGCAGACTCCACACCAGGGGTGATGGGCCTGTGATCGGTGCTGGCTGGGCACTGCCAGGGACATAGGCCGTTCCGAGCGGGATGGTATCGGTGATCCGCACGTT
>DAOTUS010000044.1:0-16011 GCA_034437415.1 Herpetosiphonaceae bacterium | reverse complement strand
CTCCCAGCTGAATCTGCACGCTTGGCGCAGCCACGGTGAATTCACGCACGACGATCTCCGTGATCGGAAAGACCGTGCTCGAGCCGTCAATCACAACGGTGCCGGTCAATGCGGCGGTGCGGCTTGAATCGGGGGTTGGACGCGGCGGAATCGTGGCAGCTCCGGCCGGGGCGGCGGGCTGCGCCGTGGCGGTCGCCTGGACGACGGCGGGGGCAGGAGTCGGCACTGGCCGGTCGGCCGCACGGCAGCCCCCAAGCCCCAACAGGATCACCAGGAATATGAGGTGTTTCGCAGATCGACCCATACGATTTCATCCCGCCATACGAACGGCCACAGGCCATGTGGCCCTCGGAAAAGCCCTGATTCAAGCATAGCGGTGCTGTGTTAAGGTTGGGTCATGGTTAAATTAAACATTGGGCGTGATCGTCGCCAGGCGGCATGGTGCCCTCTGGGCAAGCCTTGGTCAGACCTTTGGCTTTCATCCGCCCCTGGCCCACCAGGCCGTGGCCACGCTTGAGGAGGCCGAGGCCCTGGTCGGCTTTGCGCTCCAGACCCCGTCGGCCTTGCCAGCAGGCGTTCGCCTGGGCGCTATTCAGGTGCTGGGCGACCCCGCCGACCAGATCGTGCGGATCGGCTATGTTGACGATCAGGGTTTCTCGTACCTGAGCATGATGGTCAGCCAGGTGGAGCACCCGGAGGTGGTCGGCGCAACCGCCCAGGTCGAGCCGGTGACCGTCAGGGGCGTGGCCGGCGAGTATGTCCGTGGGGGCTGGGTTGGCGCCGAGACGACCACCACCTGGAATCCGAGCTTCCCCTCGGGGACGCTCAGCTGGCAGGAGCAGCCAAGCCCCGCCGCGAACACCGAGCGTTTGCGGCCAGGGCATGGACAAAGTACGTTGGCCCTGCCAGATTCTGACCTCACCCCCGGCCCCTCTCCACGGCGGTGGAGAGGGGTGGCCGTAGGCCGGGGTGAGGTCAGCTACTTAAGCCGTGCGCCGAACTGCGGCGAGCGGCCCGCCGCCACCCTACGCCTTCCCGCCGCCCGCCAAGCCCCGCTTGATCAGCTCAATCAGCCCCTGCGTCTGCTCCACGTCTGCCGCCGCGCCCGCCCCATAGGCGGCGAAGTTTCGCCGCGCCTCCTCGGCATACGGCAGCGCCTCGCTGAAGCGCCGCTGCTGATAGTACGTTATCGCGATGTTGAAACGAGTTGTAGCGGCACCATACCCGTTGCCCGCAGCTTCATAGTAGCGAACTCCCTCGCGGGAGTGATGCAGCGCACGGGTGAGGTCGCCCGCGTCGTCGTAGATGTTGCCGAGCTGGTTGTGGATCGCTGCTCGGGTATCAACGGCATTGGCTGGCGTGAGCTCGAGGGCTTGAAGATAAAAGTTGAGCGCCACATTGAGCAAGCGCAGGAGTTCGGTTTGGTCGGGCTGCTCGGCGGTGCGGGCGTCCCGAAAGCGCTCGTAGGCGACGAAGCCGAGTTGTCCGAGTGTTTGGCCACGCCCCAGGCGGTCGCGCTCGTCAACAAGTTCCAGCGAGCGGTTGTACCAGCGTTCAGCCTGATCGAGATCGCGGATGGTGGGAATATTCATGTAAGCGTGGCCGAGGTTAAATGCAGCTACGGCTTCCGCCACCTGATCCGCGATGTGTTGATACAATGTTGCAGCCTCTTCATATGCGGCCATACATTCAGCTTGCCCCAGACTCATTTGGATTTGTGCAAGCTGCGTAAGCGCTACTCCTAACATCCGAATCAGATGACGGTGCGTTGCATCAAGGTTTGCGGGCGGCACCAGCAGCGCGGCGCTGGCCCGTGGGCGATCCCACTCAACTCGTATGTGCTGCAAGCGCTCAGCCTCACCCCAATCGCGCGATTCTTGGGCCAGACGGACGCGATAGTCGGTGACTAATTCCCACTGATCCGCGCGGCCAGGCAGCGGGCCGTCGCTGGCGGGATCGACGAACAGCGGCACAATCTCCGCCACCAGCCGCGCCCAGGCCGCCCGCCGCCCGTTGTGGTCGTAGAGCATCCGTAACCCCTGCATTGTGCTAATAATGGAATCAAACCAGTCATAGGTGATCGCCAGGTGGCGGGCGTGGAGCAGGTTGGCCTCCTCGGCTCCCAGCACGCCGATCACGTCGCGGTTGCCCTCGTTGTATTGATTGTGATAGTAATTGCCCAATCCAGCGATGGCGGTGACATACACATAGAAGGGATTAGGGGTTAGGGGTTGGGGATTAGGATTTGGCGTTTCGCTACCGGGAGCGGCAGGGGTGGCGCCCTCGGCGCCCCAATCCTGCCTGAAGAGGGCGGTGAAATACCAGGGCAGGGCCGGGTGGATGGTGTAGAGGCCGCCGCCGTGGGGCGTGAGCAGGCCGATGGCGGCGGCGCGATCGAGCAGGGCGATCCCGGACTCGCGGGAAAGCCCCCGCACGGCGGGCAGGCAATAATCGCGTTTTGGATTGCCCATGCCGCGCAGCGCATCAACATCGACAAAACCCTGAAACAGGTGGAGCAGAGCCAGCTGCGCCCGCTCGGCATTGCTAAACGCCGCCGCAAAGCCGTAGCTCAGCGACGCGCCCAGCGACTTGGAGCGCCCCTGCGACTCGTCGTCCGCGAACTGCGCCTCGCCGCTGCGCAGCTGCTCGACAAACTTCTTGATTTTCTTGGTGGCGCTCTCGCCCTCGTGCAGCCCCGTGCGCAGCGCCTGGCCAATCAGCACCGTCAGGGTCAGCGGGTTGCCCAGGGTGTAGCCCAGCAGCGGCCGCCACGGCGTCGGGTCGAACACCGTCACCCCGTGTTTTTCGGCAATCGCCCGCAGCAGCGCCACCCGGTCGGCGCCGCTCATCGGGAGCATCGGGATCCGGCGCGGCAGATCGCCCAGCCAGCCGTGCTCGTCCCGCCGCGAGGTCAGGATAAAGCGCGCCTGCGAGCCACGCGCCGCCCGCAGGAAGTCGGCCAGCTCGCGCTGCTCGGCGGCGGTCCACAGCGAGGCGACGCCGTCGGGAAAGCCCGCGATCGGCTCGACGTTGTCCCACAGCCACAGCGTCGGAATGGCGTTCAGCAGCTGCAGCGTGACGTTGAGGCGCGCCGCCGTCGGCAGGGAGAGCCACGAAATCTGGTTTTGCTCCAACACCGGCGCGAAGGCCACTTCAACCGCGCCGAGCACCGTTTCCAACGTCTTGGGCGCCCCCTCGAACGAGGTCCACAGCACCACCGCCGTGCCGCCGGTCAGCGCATACCAGCGGGCGAACTCGGCGATGGCGGTGGTCTTGCCGTTGCCCGCGTAGGCGTGCAGCAGCACAATTGCGTGCTCGTCGCAGGCCCGATCCAGCGCCAGCAGGGTCTCATCGCGGCCAATAAAGCCCACATCGGGCGCGGCGGGCACGTTCTGGGCCAGCTCGCGGGTGGTCGGGGTGGCCTGGTTGGGGTCGATGATCAGCGGCGTGTGGGCGGCGGCTTTGCGCGGAAACAGCTGAATCGGCGCGGCCTCGTAGATCACCGGCACGATCCAGTCCTGCAGCTCCAGCACCAGGGCGCCAAAATCCCGCCGAGGCTGATCGAACAGATGCTTGCGGGCTAATGTGGGGCCATTATAGCAAAGCCACCCCGGCATGGATAGGCTCCATAGGCACAGGGTCAGGGCATGGGCAACGTCAGCCCTCACCCGCCCTGTGGCCCAGAGGGCACCCCGGCGAGGGGAAGCAGTAGGGTAAAACTGGCCCGAATCGCGACGTTGCCCATGCCCTGTATAACAAAGAGCACTGCTTGCATAAAATCCCACCCGAAGCATATAATCTGAACGAGACATCTTTCGATTCTTACTGGCATACTGCTCCATACCTATCAGGGACGACCATGGCAGAGTGCGTGGGGAGATTGCTGATGAGCGCGTTAAGAACCATGAAGAATGCGGTAATCCCTTTCACATTTCTATCGCTTGAAGAGCGTCAATTGTGGATAGATCAATGTTATGTTCTCCCTCAATCGAACAGCGCCTTATATGACTCTGAGCGGTCGGTGCTGTTGATTGGCGAGCGCGGCAGCGGTCTCAGCACCATCTTCGATGTTTTTCGCCATGAGTATGCCCTGATCGATGATAATCCTGCTCCACCACTGACGCAGCGCCCTTTTTGCTTTGCGTATCCGATCCATCTCTGGCCTGGGCAGCCGCAGGCGCTTTTTATCGATGACGGCACAAGCCATTTTAAGCAGTGGATGGCCCTGATTGCGCAGCATCTGATCAGCGTATTTAAGCGCGACCCCAGGTTACTTCAGCGGATCCCTTTGAGCAGTTTTGATTTTGTTGTCTGGCTGATGCGCCATTATCTTGGCCCCCGCCGTGCTGAGATGTGGTATCGCTTTGTCGAACAGCAGCATTCCAGTGCGAAAGTCGGGCAGATTGTCGATGAGGCCCGCCTAGGGAAACATGACCATGTGTATACCGACAGCAATAATGATATAACCGGGCAGATTGAAGATCTGCCATTTAGCTTGAATTTCTATCGTGAAAACGATCAGGCCATGAAGTTTGGCGATCTGCGCTATGAAGAGCAGCAGATTATTGCCGGAATGCAGGCCGCCTATCAACGGATTGAGCACAATCTTCCCGACCGCCCCCTCCTTGATGGGCTGTTGGATCGCGTTCAAGCCCAGGCCCACGGGCATACCTGTGGCGTTGGGCAGAACTATGTGGTGATCACCCACGAGGGCACGGTGGCCCAATGCCAGATGGAGCTGGCCCACGCGGTCACGTTTGAAGCCTCAAGCGACCTTATTCCGCTGGTGGCAAGTGGCGCAATCCACAACATCAGTGTTGATGAAAAGGAAGGCTGTCGCACCTGTGAGTGGCGCTATCGCTGCAGCGGTGGCTGCCCGCTGATGACCCTGCGCTCAACCGGGCGCGTGGATATTAAGTCGCCCAACTGTCATATTTATCAAACGCTCTATCCAGCCGCACTGCGCCTGGAGGGATTACGAATCCTCAATGTTCACGGTCAGCTTGGCGCATAAATTTGTTTTGTCAGAGCCATGTCAGTAACCAGGATGGAAGCAGCCCCATCCTGGTTTTGTTTGCCTGCATGCGGTCAGAAGGGGGTTTGAAAGACATCTAGGCGTTGTCAGAGGTCATCATAGCGCCAAGCACACCAATCAAAGCCTTTGAGCAGCCAACTCCGATCCCATTTACAGGAGGATTTCAATGAAACCGTTGACTGAGCCGCTGAACCATCCCACCTGCGGGCCTACAGCGGTGACCAAGCCCTATCAAACGCAACGCCATGTACGCCAAAGCTACAGCAGCTTTCTGGAACAACCGCCACAATCAACCAACGAAGGCGATAATCCTTCATAGCAGGCGGGGAAGATCGAGAGATCTTCCCCGCCTGCTTTTGCGCGGTGATGGTGCCCGGTTGCGCCTAGAGCTACGCTTGAAGGCTCTGCCAGAATGCATCGACCTGCTGCATCGGCAACGAGTTACGCTCAAACATTCGCATTATATCGAGCAGCATGGCAATCCCATTCGCGTGATCCAGACATCCGTTGACGATATTCACGCCATCCGTGTTGGGGCTGTTGTCGCGGATGATGCTCTGTGAGATATCTTCCAGCAGATTAACAATGGTATTGCGCGAGCCTAAATTTCTCATCGTTTGACACTTGAGCAGCAAGGTTGCCAGCTCTACCCGCTGCATTGGCGTAACTATGCGGATTTTTGGTGGGGCTGGCTGTGGTGCGGGCGCCGGAGGTGGCAGATACACCACCGGCTCACCGGTCAGCCTGACTAGCTCAGACTCGACCTTGGCCAGCTCCTCGCGGTTGGCGCGCAGATCGTGGATCATATGGAGGGGCAGATTATCTTCGCCAGCGTATTTGGCCGCCGTCCTTTCGTAGTGAGCGACATTGCGCTGGTAGGTTTCCCGCAATGTTTCAAGATGCTTCAGCTGCTTGACTTCTGCTGACGTGAGCTGTTTGCGCATTGACGCTTCCTTTCACTACAGGCATCCAGGCTTGGCAGGTAGAGGGATTGTTGACTCAGGTTATGTAGTGTAAAAATAGTTGTTGGGGTCATGGGCGATCACACCTCAGTGGACGATGACCAGTATACTGCAAACTTTTTGCTAACACGAGACCTGCTAATGAAGCGTGCGCCGACCTGACACGGCAGAACGTGTTAGCCGCGATCGTCAATACCAAAGATTTTGATGGCATTCTTGGTCGGTGGAGGTTTGCTGCCTCTGGCGATATAACCCTAACCACCATGAGTGGCGATCAAATCCGCAAGGGCAAGTTTATGTTTGTTGGACTGCTCCAGGCAGAATAATCGCACCGCGTGGATAGCAGGCAGCGCCGGCTACGCTCCTGAGGCAATATCGTGCTCATGGCGGTCAATCAACAGATAGGCTGCCATCTGCCCTTTGCCCTTTATGTCGAGCTGACCACGGGCGGTCAAGCGGTAGCAGCGGCTGAGGCGGGCATAGACCGCATCCGACACCTGGATATGACCGGCCAGCCCATGCGATTCCATGCGGCTGGCCACGTTGACGGTATCGCCCCAGAGATCATAGATAAACTTTTTGGTCCCAATGACCCCGGCGGTTACCGGCCCGCAGTGAATGCCGATGCGCAGCTCCAGCGGCGGACAGTCGGCGATTCCTCGCTTGAGCGCAACTTGCATTGCCAGCGCGAGATTGGCGACCGCCGCCGTATGATCCGCATGGCCCTGCAGTAAGCCGCCGACGACCATGTAGGAGTCGCCAATCGTCTTGATTTTCTCGAGTCCATAGGTTTCGACCAGCGTGTCAAAGCACGAGAAGACCTCATTGAGCAGCGAAACCAGGCTGGACGGCTCCATCGCGCTCGCTAACGCCGTAAAGTTGACCAGATCGGTGAAGAGCACGGTCACATCAGCATAGCTATCGGCAATGATCCGCTCGCCGTGCTTGAGGCGGGTCGCGATGGGGGCGGGCAGAATATTGAGCAGCAGCTGCTCAGAGCGCTCCTGCTCCACCCGCAGATCGAGCAAAAGCTGGTCGGAGCGATGCTGCTCACTGCCGAGCTGCTCCATCAGATCCAGCAGGTCGCGGGCGTGGGCCTTGCGCTGGTCGGTTTCTTGTTTTAGCCGCAGCGCCGAGCGCAGCCGCGCCAGCAGCTCGGTCTTGTGCGGGGGCTTGGTAATGTAGTCCATCGCGCCGGCAGCAAATGCCCGGGTCAAATCATCGAAATCGGCACTGCTGGTGATCATAATAATCGGGATATCCTGCAGCGCCTCCATGCCCTTAATCACCGCACACGCGCTGATTCCATCAACGCCGGGCATGCGCAGATCCATGAAGATCAAATCGATGGGGCAGGTCTGGGCGCTGCCGGACGACTCGGCGAGCGCCGCGTAGGCGGCGCTCGCCGAGTTCACCAGTACGAGATCGGTGTAGTCGGCGGCGCGGAGCATGGTTGCCAGAACCAGACACTGCACCGGCGAGTCGTCAACTAAAAGAATCCGCATTATTCAGCTCCTTGGATGCTGGTAAGGATCTGGATCAGGCGTCTGGCCTCATGGGCCACGAGCGGATAGAGGGCGGTTGCCTCGCCCAGCCGTCCAGCCTGGCCATGGCCCTCCAGCTCTGCACAGCCTGTCTCGAGCCGGACGGCTCCGATATAGCCACACGAGCCGCGCAGTCGATGCGCCGCATCTTGAACCCCGCGCCCATCATGGCCATCCAGCGCGGTTTCGAGCATCGTCAGGACGAGCGGAATTTCTTCGATCACAAGCTGAATGATCGGGGCCAGATCGCCGAGCGCCTGCAGTGCGCCAAAGATGGCCGGATCCAGCCCGCTGTCGGCCTGCTCCACAGCAGCCCTTGGCGGGCTGGTCGGCGCCACACGTGCGGCTGGATCGCGCCGGGTCGCGCAGCGCTCCAGCGCCGCCTGGAGCGCCTCAATCCGAACCGGCTTGCTGAGATAGTCATCCATCCCGGCCGCCAGACAGCGCTCCCGATCCTCCGGCGTGGCATTGGCGGTGACGGCGACAATCTGCGGCCCGTGAGTCCAGCGACGGCGAATCTGCCTGGTCGTTTCCAGACCGTCGAGATCGGGCATATACATATCCATCAAGATGACGTCGTAGTCGCGCTGCTCAAGGGCGGCCAACGCCTCATAGCCCGTGATCGCCTCGTCGGCCTGATAGCCCATGCGCTCCAGCATCAGGCCGAGGACGACGCGGTTGGTCGGGGTATCTTCGGTAATTAAAATCCGCAGGGGATGGGTTTGCCCAAGCTGTTGATTGATCGGCTGCGAGCCACTGGTGAGCGCCGAGACCCGCTGTGGCACCGGCGTATCGGTCAGCAGCGCCAGCACCAACTCGTAGAGCAGCCGCGGCTTGACCGGGCGGCGCAGGGCTGGAACGCTGGCAAAGCGCTGCGTCGGAGCCGTAACGCGATCCAGGTTTGTCAGCAGGATGAGCGGCGTGGCGCCCGCCGCGCCACCGGGCTGAGCCAACCCAATCAGCGTTTCCAGCGTCGACGGCGGAAGCTGCGCATCCACGATGATCAGATCGATTGGGGGCGCTGTCGTGATGACGCGGAACAGCTCGGCGACCTGCGGGGCCATCTGCACCGCCATCCCCCAGGCGCGCAGCTGCTGGGCCAGCGCGGCGCCGCTCTGCTGGTGCTTATCCAGCACGACCACCCGCTTGCCGGCCAGCCGGGGCTGCGCGGGCTGGCTGACGGCAGCCGCTGGCTGATCCAGGACTTCCAGCGGCACGGCCACGGTAAAGATCGAGCCGACCCCGGACTGGCTGGCGACCTCCAGGGTCCCACCCATCAGCGCACACAGGCGCTGGCTGATCACCAGTCCCAGGCCCGTGCCGCCATATTTGCGCGTGATCGAGGCGTCGACCTGGCTGAATGGCTGAAAGAGCGCGACCAGCCGATCCGCCGGGATCCCAATCCCGGTATCGGCAATCTGAAAACCGATCATCCCATGCCTGAGCGCCGGATTTGGCTCGGCGGAAGCGGGCGGCTGGCTGGTGACCGCCAGGCGCACCGTGCCGTGCTCGGTAAATTTGACGGCGTTGCCAAGCAGATTGACCAGCACCTGCTGGAGCCTGGTCGGATCGCCGCGCACAGCCGTTGGCACTGAGTCAGCGACGGCGATGACCAGATCGAGCTGCTTCTCAGCTGCCTGCCCGGCCACGATATCCACCGCCTGCTCAACAACTGTGCGGAGATCGAAGGAGATCGTCTCAAGCTCCAGATGTCCAGCCTCAATCTTGGAGAAGTCAAGGATATCGTTGATGATTGTGAGCAGGCTCTGGCTGCTGCAATGCACCAGATCGACCAGCGCACGCATGTCCACCGGCAGCTCGGTATCGGCCAACAGCTGGGAGAGGCCCAGAATCGCATTCATCGGCGTGCGAATCTCGTGGCTCATCATGGCCAGAAAGGTGCTCTTGGCGCGATTGGCCTGCTCGGCGACCTCCTTGGCGTGTTGAAGGTCGGCGAAGAGCTGGGCGTTGTGGATTGCAAAGGCGACCTGGGCGGCAAATGCCGTCGCCAGCCGAACATGGTCCGGCGTAAAAAAATTGCTTTCGTGCTTATCGATCGAGAGCATCCCAATCAAGCGATTCTGGATCATCAGCGGCACGCCGAGCCAGGATCGAATTGTTTTACGTTGCGGGTCGAGCAGATCCGGCGCGTTCATGTATTCCAAATGCTTAAAGGTGTGATTGACCACGGTATCATTTAAGAGCACGACCTGTTGCCCCTGAATGACTCCGGTATTCGGGTTGTCGCCGGGAATGGGGAAACGGGTTCCAATAATGGTGCTCCAGTCGCCCCACCCGCGGCCGCCGGCGATCTCCAGGTAGCCAGCATAGAGCAGCTGCACGGACGCGCTGTCGTAGGGAACCACGGCGCCCAGCTGGGTGAGAATCAGATCGATGGCCGCCTCCTGGGAGCGGGCGGTTGCCATAACCGTGCTGACTTGGCGCAAGGTTTCGGCCTCGTGGGCCTGGCACCGGGCCGCGTCAAACAACCGGGCGTTCTCGATTGCAATCGCGGCCTGAGCGGCCAGCGCCTCCGCCAGCAGGAGATGCTCGGCATCCAATGAGTGTGGCTCGGCCTTGGCGATCGCGAAGATGCCGATGATCTGGCCGGCGACCAGCAGCGGCACCCCCAGCCAGCTCCGCAGCGGCGCGTCGCCGTCGAGTGGAATCCAGCTGGATGCCTGGGTTGTATCGGCCAGCAAGACACTCTGGTGGTCGCGGATGATTGCCTGCATATGGGCGGTGTTGACGATCTGGGTATTGACGTTCTTGAGTAGCGCTGGCGTCATGGAGACGGACTCGCCGCGATGAATCCGCAGGCTCAACTGATGGTTCCCATCAAGCAGAAAGAGCGCGATGGTATCGTAGGGGACGAGGTGCTCGAGGTAGTCAAGCAGGGTTTCCAGAATGCTATCGAGATTGAGCGATTGCGTCATCGCGAGGTTGGCGGCGCGCAGGGTGTCGGCGGTGCTGCGGGCCTGCTGTTCGCCGGTAAACAGGCGCGCATTTTCCAGGGCCACCGAGGCCAGCTGGGCGAACTGACGCAAGGGATCGAAGTCGCTCAGATGCAGCATGTAGGGCGTGCCTGGCGGGTAGGTCACACCCAGCACGCCGATGGTGGCGTCGCCAAAGGTGATCGGGGCGCCCGCGATCTTGCCCAGCCGATCCGTTGGGCGGTCCGGGTGGCGGTCCGGCCAGGCCTCATAGTCATCAATCACCAATGGCAGTCCGGTTTGCCAGACGGTTCCAACCAGACCCTGACCAGGCTTGATGCGGACGCCAACCAGATCGCTGAACATACCGGTCCCGACGGTACACAGGATCTCGCTCGCGCCAGGTGGGCTGACATAGAGAAAGCCATGGGGTGTTTCCAGGATCTCGTTGACGCGCATGACAATCCGCTCCAGCAGAGTGGTCAGATCGTGGTGGCGGAGCAGATCGATCGTCGTCTCTTGCAGCAGCGTGAGGTAGGTGTTCTGATAGCGCAGTGCCGTCTCCACCCGGTGACGCTCGGCGATCTCGTGCTCAAGCGTGGCATTGGTCTCCGCCAGGGTTGTGGTCTGCACCGCAACTTCCTGCTCCAGATGGGCCTGATAATCTTTGAGCACCGCCTCAGCAGCTTTGTGGTGGCTGATATCGGAGAAGGCGCTAAAGAGGGCCACCTCGCCATGGAACTCGATCGGCTTGGCGGAGACCGCCACCCAGCGCGGGCTGCCGTCGGGCTGCCGCACCCGCAGCTCGTAGTTCTCGACCGTGCCCAGACGGCGGACAGTCTCCAGAAATATCGGCCGATCGGCCAGGTCGTAGTAGAAGTTGGGCGCTTTATGCCCAATCACCACGTCGGTGAGGCCAAGCATTTGCCCGAGGTGGCTATTGCCGTAGAGCATCGTGCCATCGGGGAGGCGCGAGATCATAATGGGAATCGGGGTGTTCTGGGCAATGATGCGGAAGCGGTCCTCGCTCTCACGAAGCGCCTCCTCGATCTGGCGGCGCTCCGTAAGATCCTGAATAACCACAAAGAGACAGGGGTCATCGTGAAGGCGAATTGGCTCGATCGACAGCGCCACCCAGAGCGGCGCGCCGACGCTGGTTTTGGCGGCAACCTCGAACGAGCGCACCACCCCGTCACGGGCCAGCACCGCCTGGACGCCCTGGCGGTCAGCCGGATTGGCATAGAAGTCCGGCGCATGCTGCCCAATCAACTGATCGAACGGCAGGCCAAAAAGCGCACTGGTGTGGAGGTTGCCAACCTGGATTATCCCATCGCTCACGCGCATAATCAGGATCGGCAGCGGGAGCGCCGCGACCATCTGGTGCAGCCGCTGCTCGCTCGCCCGGCCTTCCCGAATCAAGCGTTGATGCAGCGCATTAATGTGTCTCATCGCCTTCTCCTCAATCAACCAAACGGCATGGTAGCTGCTGGGTGGTGCAATCGGCATGCCTGGGGCTAGATCCTGGTGGGGGAATGGTCTCAAACACGAAACCACGATCTGGCATAGCGGCTCTCTCTCTCGGATCTGGAGCTAGTAGAAGTCACCCGAATCCGGGGAGGGGAGGGTTACACGCTAGGGACCCGCAGTGTGACGTAGGCTAGTATGACAGGCTGCCCCGAGTGCGTCAATGACTTTCGTCCTGCCTTACGTGTAGGCCTACGCGCAGCCCTGGCGGCGTGGCGCGCCTTCCGTGAGGCGTGAGCGCGGCTCATGGAAGGCGCAGCGGCTGAGGGTTCTGCCATCGTCAGTGTCCAGGTGGTCGGTGATATACACAGCCCTGATAGCTTTGGGGGTGATTTGATCAAGGGCGCTGAACATACGATCTATATCATAGAACACCTCTATGAAATCAAGGGGCTAAAATCTTCTCTGAAGGATGTGTTTTCGTGTACGCTCACGATATCGGCCATGCGTTTAATAGAACAAACCAGTCGCCGTGCGTTTACTCCCACCACCGAAAGCGTCTAGCAACGCTTGGCTCCAGCGATGGTGTGCGGAATCCCTCAACGACCCGTATCGAAACCGTAAACCGATATATGCGCGCTACTCTGCGCGTCAAAGACCGTTCGCTGCCAAGTGGCGAACCGTTCAATCAGCCGCAGTCCAGCGATGCGTGCCATCAGATCCATCTCGCCCGGCGTGATCAGACGGCACACGATCGGCATCATGGTAATCCCGCTTGGCGTCAGACGAACATGGTTTTCTTCGAGCAATTGGGTGACGGGGTCATATCGGGCAACGTCAAACACAACAGTGTTTGTGCCGACATGTTCCGCATGGACGTAGTCCGATTTGCCGGGGGAGATCCATGCGTGTGGCACGGCGGTCTCCACGACGAAGTATCCATCGGCGGTGAGATGATGGGCGGCGTTCTCAAAGCAACGAATCTGGTCGTCGGCGGTGAGGAGATTAAAGATGGTGTTGTAGACGAGATACACCAGCCCATACTGGTGGTTGGTGGTGGAGACACTCATGTCACCGATCATAACGCTGATGCGCTGGCCTCCAGGCTTGGCATGGAGCCGCTCAACCATGTGGGGAGATAGTTCGATGCCGTCGACGTGGATCCCTTTTGCCGTCAGCGGGAGGGCAATGCGTCCAGTGCCGATCGCGAACTCGAGCGCACGGCACCCCTGGGCGAGGTGCGCAAGAAACGTCGCGGCGGCGTCCTCATCGCCGCGGGAATGATCGTCATATCCGGCGGCCACATCTGGACCAAAGCTTGATACAGGGTTGAATCCATCCATAGGTGTCATAGTCTCCCTTTTCAGTCGGAACACCGGGTACGGGGATGTGTGCATGGCGACTACTTGGCGCAGCGGTGGACATCGGCACTATAGGCCGGATCGGTGCTGATGGACGGAATCCAGAGCAAGTCGCTAAACTGCGCCAGGAGATCCTGGCGGTGCGCATCAACCCAGTCCAGCGCAGCTTCAATCGTCATAGTACCTCACAGCAGCTGGTGGCACATCACGCGGCCTAAAGCGGCCTGGTCGACTCCCGAATAATGAGGTCGGTGGTGATCGTTGGGAGCGTCAGGGGTTTACCCTCGAGGAGGCGGAGCATCGCCGCCGCCGCGCCGGCGCCCATGTCAAAGGCCGGCTGCCGCACCGTCGTGAGCGGCGGGATGCAGTAGACCGAGTTGGATTGATCGTCAAAGCCAACCAGGGAGATATCAGCGGGAACCTGCAGGCCATGGCGGAACAAGGCCAGGCGGGCACCATGGGCCATCGAATCATTGGCTGCAAAGATGGCGCTCATCGCGATACCCCGCTCCATGAGCGTCTCGACCCCCTGAATGCCACCTTGCTCTTGAAATGTCCCTTCGACAATCAGCCGGGGATCGCTGCCAACCCCAGCATGCTCAAGGGCCGCGCAGTAGCCGGCATAGCGGGACTGGGCATCGGTCTGGCTCATGTCCCCGGTGATATGGGCAATCTGCGTATGGCCGCTCTGCACGAGGTACTCGACCGCCGCATACGCTCCCTGGTAGTTATCGATCTGGAGCGAGCGGTCTTTGAGGCCCGCCGCCGTGCGACCGACGAGGATGAGCGGAAGCTGGGCGGCGACGGCCTGGAGGCGCGCATCCGCCAGCTGTCCGCCCAGAATAATCAGCCCATCGATCTGGCGTCGCAGCAGCACATCAAGGGCATCAAGCTCGGTTTGAAAGTTGGGTAAGTTCCAGTTGCCCGACGCGAGCAACGGGAAGTAGGCGGTCTGGTACAGCTGCTGCTCAATCCCAATCACCATCTCACCATAAAACAAGCTATTCATATTCTGCGTGAGGACCCCGATCGTGTTCGACCGGCCGCGGACCAAGCCCTGGGCCACCAGATTGGGCCGATAGTTTAATTGTTTGGCCGAGGCCTCGACGGCAGCGCGCATAGCCGCATCGACCTGCTAATTGCCCGATAGCACGCGCGACACAGTGCTCGGGGACACCCCCGCATCACGGGCAATATCGATAATGGTAATGACGCTGCTGCCGCTCCGCTCCGTGCGCTTCTTAGCCATACGGCCCCTTTCATCCTTTGAATCCCATACAGGGTGGCCGATTCTCCATCGGCCACCCTGAAGGGATCATAGCAGATTGCGCGTCCCAGCGCATCGTGTGGGGAGCACGAAAAGCTGAGCCTGTCGAAGCCACATGACGGGCTTCGACAGGCTCAGCCAACGGAGACTGCCGATCGCGACAGGAACCCAGCGCAACCAAGCACCTGTGCGGCGCTACGCTGCGCCGGATGGCTGGGGATTGAACTGGTAGCCCACCCCCGGAACCGTCACCAGATACTGCGGGCTGGCCGGAGCTGGCTCGATCTTTTGGCGCAGCCGATGCACGAGCTGTTTGAGCAGCTGGCGGTCGCCGAGGCCCTGGTAGCCCCAGACGTGCGTGGTGACCTGCTCGACCGTGACGACCCGCCCGGCGTTGGCCAGCAGGTACTGGAGCAGGCGAAACTCGCGGTTGGTCAGGCTGATGAACGGCCCGCCCTGACAGCTAACCGCCTGCCGATCGAGATCCAGGGCCAGATCGCCGCTGGTCAGCGGCCATGGGCGCTCGCCGCCGCCGCGCCGCAGCAGCGCCCGCACCCGCGCCGTCAGGGTGCGCGGGCTGAAGGGCTTGGTCAGATAGTCGTCGGCGCCGCCGTCCAGCCCCGTGACCTGATCCTCCTCGCTGCTGCGGACGGTCAGCAGCATGATCGGGGTGGCCGACTGCTGGCGAATCCGGCGACAGACCTCGAAGCCGTTCATGCCCGGCATATTCACGTCCAGAACCACCAGGTCCGGCTGCTCGGCCTGGAAAACGTCGAGCGCGGCCAGGCCGTCGGCGGCCTCGACCACAAAGTAGCCGGCCTGGCGCAGCGCAAAGCCAATCAGCCCGCGCAGCTCGGGGTCGTCATCGACCAGCAGGATTTTCATACGTCACCTCGCGGCTAGTGGCTGGGGTCGGTGGATTCGCTAGCAATATCAGGGTCAATAAAGATTGATCTATCAATGAGTGGTGTGCTGATCAGCTTTACGACCAGATAAGGATCCCAGCCGTCAATATCTTGGGCAATCATAAAGATTGACATCTGGATCCAGAGCGTAATATGACGTGCATCAGCGTGATAAAAAAAGAAATCTTTGTTTGTGCGATCTCCAGAAAATGCTGGCGGTTCTAGCACCAAAACGTACTCGTTAACTATTTTTTCATACTGTTCAGTCCATTGTAGTATCCTATCATCATCGATCAGCATGTCCTTAGGAATGATAGTTGTCCAGACATCGGTCGTGATAGAACATAATTTCTGATCAGATGAAAAGTGTAAGATCACCTCTCGATTTTTGAAAAGAAAAATAATATACCAATCACTGTATCTAATTTGACAATGTTAGATTAGGCCCATGGACACCATGTATGGCGTTCGCACCGACCTGCGCGATGACCGGGAAACCCAAAAAGCGCACGTATTCGCGGGAGGGACGCCATATATGGC
>DAOTUS010000043.1:0-1589 GCA_034437415.1 Herpetosiphonaceae bacterium | reverse complement strand
CGGGCCCCACAAGGACAATCAAATCATGGTGGCCGCTGCCTAGCATACCATATGTCACCAGCACCGTTTGCACCGTCGTATCAGGTCCATGGGCCATTCTGCTCGCCGCGCATGGAGGAGCAATAGCGCGGCGCTCGTCGGTGGCTGGGGTGGTCTCATGCATCGCGATGTCCTCGCGCCCTGATCAAAACGGTTCTCGGGTTCCAAGACTGTCTCATCGGAGAGTAGCACACACGACTGTACACGGGCGTGGCAACAATCTTGCATTATCAAGCGCTAGAACGAAAAGCAAATAGCATCCTTTGGAGGGATACAATGACGGTGTATGTGACCAAAGCCCATGGGCTTAGCCCGGTGGATGGCCTGATCGGCGGCGCGATTGCAGGCGCTGTCCAGACGCTGATCGCGATGATCTATAGCCTGATCGCGGGCAAGTCGTTCTGGAACTTCCCACTGCTGCTCTCGACCCTGGCTGGTCGGCCGGGCGATGGGAGCAGCTTCAGCGCCGATGTGCTGATTGGGATCGTCGTCAACATTGTGCTGCTGACGCTGCTGGGGCTGCTGTTCGCCATGATCGTGCGCAATCTCGATCAGAAAAGCATCATCTGGGCCGGGCTGATCTTCGCCCTGGTCGTCTGGGCGGTCGGCTACTTCCTGATCTTGCCCGCCAATATCATCGGCTGGGGTTCCCGTCTGCACGAGGAGGCCGGCGCACTGACTCTGGCCTCCTCGATGCTGGTGTACGGCAGCGTGCTGGGCGGCTACCTCTCGCGGCGCCAGAAGCGCGAGCTGGTCTCGCAGAGCTAAGAGCCTGGGCCTAAACCAGTCAGGCCGGAACCGCCAGTATAATGCTGGTGGCTCCGGCCTGTTTTTTTAGATGGAAAACCCCTTGTATGCTGCGTTTCCCGCTTCCCGCCCGCTCCCACACCAGCGAGCTGCTCGATCAGCGCCCGCCGTCGAGCGCAGCCCTGGCCCAGAATCTCCGCGAGATGGCGGCGCTGTATCGCTGGAGCGGCGGCGCGGCGCTGGGCTGGCGGGCGCTCCGGCAGCTGCTTGGGCGGGAGCGCGGGCGATTGACGCTGCTGGATGTGGCGTCAGGGTGCGGGGCGAGCGCGCTGGACCTGCGCGACCGGGCCGCGCGGAGCGGAATCGCGCTCCAGCCGATCGTCAGCGACCTCCAGACCGGCGTGCTCCAGATCGCCCAGGGCCGGATTGGCCGCAAAACGCCGCTGGTGCAGGCCGACGGGCTGGCCGGGCCGTGGGGCGCCGGGGCGATCGATCTGGTCCACTGCGCCCAGGCGCTGCATCATTTCGAGCCAGCGACGGCGGTGGCGCTGCTGCGCGAGTGCGCCCGCGTCGCCCGGCTGGGGCTTGTGGTGGTCGATCTGCAGCGCTCGTGGCTGGGCTACTGCGGCGCTCGGCTGGCGGCGCTCGGCCCAATGTCGGCGCTCGGCCGCCACGACGGGCCGCTGTCGGTGCTGCGGGCCTACACCGCCAGCGAGGCCGCCGATCTGGCCGTGGCGGCCGGGCTGCGCGACGTGACGATCCTGCAAACGCCAATCTACTGGGCGCTGCTGGGGGTCGGGGAT
>DAOTUS010000042.1:0-1622 GCA_034437415.1 Herpetosiphonaceae bacterium | reverse complement strand
ATTAAAAGTCGATCTGGATTTTGCTGAGGCAATTTCAATTCGACAAGCCTAATACTCTGTTAGTTCATTAACCCAAAAGTAGTAATCTGCCTTGCCACTATTTTGGCGAGGGTATTGTTCAACAGATCATACTTCAATGAACTTAACGTTTCCTTAGTGGTGGACCTTCCCAACCCGGTAACCAGCCTCACACTCCAGTCCACTGGAGTGTGAATAGATCACGGACATAGATGTACTTAAAGTTTGTCTCTCTTGATTATCCACATACTACCGTTTTAATCAACTTTTGATTATTACCAGAGTAGTACTTCTAGCGCCTTTTGTACTACTCTGGCCCAAAGGAGCAACCGATGGAACCCTGGTGGAACACGCTGACCGCAACTGTCGCCGAGCTGGCCGCCGCGCAGATCGCCTGCTGTATCGTTGACGAGGCCGCGCTGATCGTCCACGGAGTGATATTGCCGGCCCTGCCACCGCTGACGATTATGCTCCAGTGGGACCAGTTCGCCGCCGCCCACGCGCTGTATCAGCCGCTCGGGGCCAGCGCCGTGGTCGAGGATGGATCGACAGCCCAGTTTCAGCTCAGCCGTAGCGGCTGCCCGGTGGTGATCGCCTGCCAGCGCAATACCGTGGTCGAGGCCGACCCCGAGCGGGTGATCGTGGTCCGCGATCAGCAGCCGCTCCCGGTCAAAACCCTGCTGTTCTACCGCCACGCCTGGGGCCAGGCCGATCCGCGGGTGGTGCTGATCAATGCCCGGCTACGTGAGCTACAGGCCGCGCTGACCGCCCACAACGCCGCCGCCTGGAGCCACGCCGACACCTATCCGGCCTGGGTCGAGCGCCACGGCCCGCCCGCCGAGGCCGCCGCCCGCCTCGTCGCCGACCCGGCCGCCCGGCTGGCCGCGCTCCAGCGCTACCTTGGCCCGGTCGCTGGGCGCCGCACCGTCAACCTGATGGGATCGAATGGCAGCAAGGCGGTGGCCCTGGCGCTGCTTGGCGCCGAGGTCACGCTGGTGGATCTTGCGCCGGAGAATCTGCGCTACGCCAGCGAGCTCGCCGCCGCCGCCAGCATCCCGCTGCGCTGCATCAGCGCCGATGTGCTGGCGCTGCCCGCCGCCGAGCGCACGGGAACATACGATCTCGTGCTGCTGGAGCTGGGGATTCTGCACTACTTCATCGATCTGCTGCCGCTGGCCGAGGTTGTGGCCCAGCTGCTCGGCCCCGGCGGACGGCTGGTGCTGCAGGATTTCCACCCAGTCTCGACCAAGCTGATCAGCTCGAAAGGCCGCAAGCACAAAGTCAGCGGCAACTATTTCGACCCCACGCTCCACTCCACGGCGGTCGCCTACAGCAAACACATCAGCCCCGATAAACACATCAGCCCCGATAAACACATCAGCCCCGATAGACACATCAGCCCCGATAGACACATCAGCGTCGCGCAGCCCCAGCCGCAGGTGCAGCTGCGCCGCTGGACGCTTGGCGAGATCGTCACCGCGTTTGCCGAGGCCGGGCTGCGCATCGCCGGGCTGTACGAGGAGCCCAACACCAAGCTCGACGACGCCGGCATCCCCAAAACCTTTACCCTCATCGCCGAAAAACCCTAAAATGCCGCCCTGTAC
>DAOTUS010000041.1:0-12911 GCA_034437415.1 Herpetosiphonaceae bacterium | reverse complement strand
GGCCCGCGACATCCCACAGCGTCGCGTTGGCGATCACGTGGGTGGCGGTGAAGCGCTCGCCCTTGGCGGTCTCCACCCCGACCACCGCGCCGCGATCGGTCGTGATCTGCCTGACCCAGCGGCGATACAGGGCGGTGCCGCCGTCGCGCTCGAAGGCGCTGGCCAGGGTGTGCGCCAGCGACCAGGCGCCGCCCTCGGCATAGTAGCAGCCGATCCGGGCCAGATCGAGCGCAACCGCGCCGTACAGCCACGAGCAGTCGGCGTGCTGGGTCTGGGCGCTGATCAGCAGCTGGCCATCGATGTAGGTTTTCAGGCGCCGGTCGGTGATGCCGTGGGAGCGCAGGGCGTGGCCGACGGTGCGCGGCAGCTGTGGGAGCAGCGCCAGCATCTCGGGGCGGATCGTCGGCAGCAGCCCGGCCAGGTCGGCGAGGCTCTCCGGCGGCATCGGGGGCTGGCGGGTCGCAAAGCGCCAGGCGATCGCGGCGATCCGCTCCTGTTCGCGCCAGAAGCCCTCGGCCTCCCAGGCCTGGGCCGGAAAGGCACTCTGGCGCTCGTCGATCCAGCGCTCGTCGCCGTAGCGGGTCACACGGCGGTCGGGGAGCCAGACCTCCATCGCCGGCTCGAGCGGGCGGATCGGCCAGGTGATGCCGAGCTGCTCGCCGACCCAGTGGTGGGCGCCGCCGGGCCGAAATCCGGCGAACACCGTCGCGCCAACATCGAAGATGTAGCGGTCGCCGTTGGGCCGCTTGCGCTCGTAGGACGAGGCGCAGCCGCCGGGCGCGATGTGGCCCTCCAGCAGCAGCACCTTGTAGCCCGTCTGCGCCAGCAGCGCTGCCGCCGTCAGCCCGCCGATGCCCGCGCCGATCACGATCACGTCATAGTTCATTATTTGTCACCAGAAAAGGCAAAACCCAGGTGCTTCCTGGGTCTGCGTATGAAGAGTAGCATTATTAGTACGAGCGATCTGGTGACGTGGATGAGGCGCGCACTGGCCAGCCCGGCTGGTGAGCGGTCCCGTGACTCGCGTGGCAGATCCGCTCCGTGGGATTGAACGGTACGCATTGTGCTATAGCAGCCCTAGAACCTTGTTTTAGCACGGTGCCGACAATGACGCGGCTCGTAAGAAAGGACCTTATTATGGCAAAGGGAAGTCAAGGCTCCAAGGGTGGAGGCAAAGGCACCGGCCACACCCAGGCCAGCGGCGATAAAAATAGCCAGGGCACCGGTGGCCACCGCAAAAGCGAGGATAACGACCAGGAAAATAAGCGCGGCGAAGGCAGCAACCGCCCGGGCAGCGGCGGCGGCGGCGGCGAGCAGGGCGGCGATGATAGCGAGCACGGCAGCAATCGCGGCAGCGGCCAGTCCGGCGGCGATAAAGGCCGGGGCGGCGGCGAAAACGATGACGAGCAGCGCGAAAGCCCGCGCGCAGGCGGCCAATCCGGCGGCGGCAATCGCGGCGGCGGCCAATCCGGCGGCGGCGGCGGCCGCTCCGGCAGCGACAGCAACGCCGGCTAGCCCAGGGCCTTTCCGCAGCGTCGGCCGGGATAGCGATGGCTATCCCGGCCGACGCTTTTTAGCATGTGTCTGGCCCTTCAATTTCCTCAGGCCATCAGACGCTTCGTGCTGGAGCGATTCCCCGAACGACGTTGCCCACGCCCTGAGCTAAGCCCCCAGCTGGCTTGCGCAGATTCCCACCCCTCAAGCACCGTCACTGTTGGGATCCATACCTTCCGACCCAAAAAGTTCAGGAGCCTAGCCTGATCCACTCGACATCGGCGTGGCTGAGGCTGATCGCCCCGTCGGCGGCGATGAAACGCTCGGCGCTGTCGGTGGGAAAATTCAGCAGGTCGATCGGTGCCGTCCGCTGGATCGGACGGGTGATTTTGGCAATCGTTGCCTGCAGCAGATCCAGCCGCGTATCCCACTTGGCAAAGGCAAAATGGGTGGTACGATAGCGCCGCAGCAGCGTCGCCAGCTTGTCCACGCCAACCTGGCCCGACTCGCCCCAGAACGTTAGCAGGCGGTTGAGGTTGAGCGCCACCACATCGGGGTACTCGGGCAGGTACAGCGACCACAGGAAGGCTTTCATCAGCACGTGGCTGGTTTTTCCGATCGAGCGCTTGATCAACACAACTTGCGCGCCGTGCGCCCGAAAGGTCCATGTGCCCCGCAGATACAGATCGCTCACTGCCGACTCCTGCGCTGAAACACGCCGCCGCCATGCGACGTATCATCCAGCAATCTGGGACTTGGATCCAGCAGTATTGTAGCGCAACAATCTCGCTTAACCGACAGGAGTAGCCTCGTATGAACGGTGAATTTCTCTTTCCGCTGGCGTTGCTTGCCATTGTCGTCATCACCATCGTCGTGCTCAACTGGCGCGGCACCCGCTCGAACGAGCTGATCGACCAGTGGGCCCGCGCCAACAACCTGCAGATAGTGCAGAAAGAGGCCCGCAACTTTTTTCGCGGGCCAATGTTCTGGACCACCAGCAAAAGCCAGACCGTCTACCGGATCACCGTCGTCGATCAGGCGGGCCGGCCGCGCTCCGGCTGGGTGCGCTGTGGCGGAATATGGCTGGGGCTGCACAGCGATAAGGTTGATGTGCGCTGGGATGCGTAGCGCGAACACCCGGTAGTGCGCTATAATCACGGCCTTCAGGCAAATTTTTTAGGATGGGAGAAGCGTATGTCATATTCAGTACCCGCGTTGGCCCAGTCCGAGCTGCGCCAGCGCACGGTCTTGCAGCAGGTCTATGCCTGGATGGCGGGCGGTTTGACGGTGACCGGGCTGGTGGCACTGTGGGCCTATACCTCAGGCTTTGTCGCCAGCGTGCTGATCCGCAACCAGGGATTGTTTATCGGGCTGATCATCGCCGAGCTGGCGCTGGTGATGGCGCTGAGCTGGGGCATCGGGCGGATGTCGGCCCCTGTCGCGACCGGCACATTTCTGCTGTACTCGGCGCTCAACGGCCTGACGATGGCGGTGATCTTTCTGCTCTATACGGCCGCCTCAATCGGCACGACGTTTCTCGTCACCGCCGGGACGTTCGCCGCGATGAGCCTGTATGGCTACACCACCAAGCGCGATCTGACCTCGATTGGCTCGTTTCTGGTGATGGGGCTGATTGGATTTTTGCTGGCCTCGGTGGTGAACTTCTTCCTGAAGAGCGAGATGCTCTACTGGCTGCTGACCTACGCTGGGATTCTTATCTTCATCGGCCTGACCGCCTATGATACCCAGAAGATCAAGAAGCTCAGCGCGGTGCTTGATGGCAACAATGACCAGGCGCTGCTGCGGCGGGTGGTGCTGATGGGCGCGCTTACGCTCTATCTCGACTTCATCAATCTGTTTCTGCTGCTGCTGCGGGTGCTCGGGCGCCGCCGCTAAGCGTGAAAGGCAATTCGGCACGGATACTTTCGGGGCAGGTCGTTGACCTGCCCCGTGGTGTGTCGGCCTAGCGGGGCAATCCGCCCAGCCGGGTGGCGTGGGAGCCGTACCAGCTTCGCACATCGTAGTACAGACCAATCCCGATGATATCCGAGTGATCGTAGGACTCGCGCACACCCAGATGGTTCCAGACCCCGATCTGCGGGGTGGCGGAGTTATTCACAATCCGGTCGGTCGAGCCAAGCTTCGGCCCATTCATCGAGATCGTGTTCACAACCCCATCGTTTTTCCACCAGGAAGACGTGATCGGCACCAGACCGCTGCGGTTGCGGGTGTACGATCCCATAAACCAGGCGTTGGCGCTCCAGATGGGGTTAATCGTGATCTCGGGGTACTGATAGCCGGTCAGCAGCGACTTGGAGGTTTTTTCGGTTGACCAGGAGAAGTAGTAGACATCGGGCTGCGCCTTGACCCAGCCGTTCAGCTCCTTGGCCCCATCCGGCGACAAATCCCAGACACTGATATCTTTGGTGCCGGTCCAGATATTACTGGCCCAGACCCGATCGGCGTAGCTGCTGAACGACTCGCCGGGGCGGCGGGAAAGCCCCCACTGATCGAGCTTGAAATCGTAGAGTTGGGTGCTAGCGCTGGCCGCGATTAGCGCCACCATCTGCTGGGCGTAGGGGAGGAACAGATTCACCCCGGTGGCCAGGGTGGTGCCATCGTGGGGCGCGGAGATGGTGGTCACGCTATCGACCCAGGGCTTGCGGGTGGTGCTGAACAGCGGCGAGAGCTCGGCGGCGGGGGTGGCGGCAACCTCGGCGGCGCTGCCCTCCGAGAGGAGCTGGACCAGCACGCGGGTGGTCTGGCCGCCCTGGCTGTGGGAGATCAGGTGAATTTTGTTGAGCAGCCCGCTGGTGTCGACGCTGCCCCACTGCGGATAGAGGCCGGGATAGGTGCGGCCAAAGCGGGCGTGGCCGTGCTTGGTCGCGTGGGCGGCGCCGTAGTCGGTCGTGCCGCCGCGGATCTGGGCGTAGAGTTCGGCGGCGCGATCCCAGTTGCTGGAGAAAGGCCCGACGCTGGCGGTGTAGGTTGGGTAGCCGCGCGTGGTCAGATAGTCCTGAATATCGTGGAACCCGCCCCAGTACTTGAAGCCAAGCACTTCGTCGCGGCCCCAGCCGCCGAAGCCGTGAACAAGCACAATCGGATACTGATTCTGCCGCGTGGGTTCAGCGGCGCTGGCCTGTGGTACCACCATGAGCAGCGATGAGACGACGAACAGTAACATCCAGAATAGCCCCAAGCGTCGTTGCACAGTCTTCCTCCTAGAAATATTAAATTTCGTTAACAACTTGGATTAAAAATAACACGCTGCGTTATGGATTGTCAAGTAGCAATTTTTGGATCGGGGATCGGGGATCGGGGGTTGGATCATTCCACTGGGGCAGATCATGAATAAAGCGCATCTGCACGTGGTTGCAGATGCGCTTGCTGGCTTCTATTCCTGAACCACGCGGCCTAGCGGGAGATTACGCCTCGGCAAGCGGCCCGTGCCCGCGGCTGGCGCGGTCGAGCAGGCTCGGGTTGACCCAGGTGATCATCAGCGCGCCGTGGGCGGCCAGGCTGGCGGGATTAATCCCGACAACGCCCGCAATCAGCTGGGCCTGCTGGAGCCTGGTCAAAAGGTTGTGCATTCCTGAGGGCGGCGGCGGCGTGTGATGATCGTGCAGATACTGGTAGAGGTGCGCGCTGGACAGCGTGCCGTAGGCCTCGGGCCAGAGTGTCACGATCGCCTGAACAAGAGTGGTATCCCAGCTGGAAGGCATTGGCGTTCTCCTTTGGTGCCGCCACATGAGACTGAATAGGTGGATGGGTGGCGGGTTCTCTGCTAGCAAGTATACTGCGCCATCCCAGCAAACCAGATAGTGCTTTTAGGCTATTTTAACCTTTCCATACGGTTTGTACGCGCCCCTGTCGTAGGTGATAAAGGCCCGAACCCCTAGCGACTCACATCGGCGCCCTGGTCGATCCAGGCGCCGAGAAGGCTGCGCTCGGCCTCGGTCATGCCGGTCGTGTTGCCGAAAGGCATCGTCCTGGTGACCACGGCGCGCTCTTTGATCCGCGCGGCGAAGCGCTGGATCTGCTCGGGCGTCTCGAAGATCACCCCGGCGGGCGCGACGGTGAACTGCGGATCCGTCGGCGCTGAGGAGTGGCAGGCGCTGCAGTGCTGGTTGACGATCGCCTGGGCCTCGGCGAAGGCCACCGGCGGGAGGTTCGCCCCAGCGCCCGCCGACGTTCTGGCGCTCAGCACGGCCACGACCGCCAGGGTCAGGATGGCGGTCGCCGCCGCGCCGCGCAGCCAGCCGTAGCCCTGGGAGTGGTAGCGAATGTTCATGAAGTGGCGCACGGCCGCGCTGCCGACCATCAGCACCGCCAGCAGGAGCCAGTTGAGCTGGTGGCCGTAGGTGCTCGGAAAGTGGCTGCTGATCATAATAAAGAGCACCGGGAAGGTCATGTAGTTGTTGTGGATCGAGCGCTCTTTGGCCCGGATCGAGAACGCCGGATCCTGGGCTCGCCCCGCTCTGGTGGCGGCCACCAGCTCACGCTGCGAGGGGATGATCACGAACCAGACGTTGCCGGTCATGATTGTGCCAAGCAGCGCGCCGACGTGGATGTAGGCCGCCCGCCCGCTGAGCACCTGGGTCAGCCCGACGGTCAGGCCGAGCAGCAGGGCCAGCGAGAGCGCAAAGGCCACCGGCGGGTTGTGGCGAATTGGCGAGCGCCACAGCGCCTCGTACAGCAGCCACGCGCCGACCAGCGATCCCACGCCAATCGCCACCGCAGCGGCGTGGCTGATCGCGGCGACGCCTGGGTCGACCATGTAGGCCGCGCCGCCCATGTAGTAGACGATCACCAGCAGCCCGACGCCGCTGAGCCAGGTCGTCAGGTTCTGGAACATAAACCAGTGGACTTTGCTGGGATAGCTCATGCCCGGCGGCAGCAGCTTCTTCTCGACCTCGTAGAAGGCGCCGCTGTGCAGCAGCCAGATCTTGCCAAACGAGTGCTCATCGGGCGCGTCGGGCGGGTTCAGATTGCGGTCAAGCCAGTTGAACAGCATCGAGTTGCCGATCCACATAATCCCGGCGATGATATGAACCCAGCGCACCACAAGGTCGAGCAGCTCTCTGACGGTAGCGTCCATGGATTTCCCCTTTGCTAGTGCATAATTAAGTGGCCATGACGGGGTGCCTGCCTGCGGAGCAACGATCAGCGGGGCCGGAGCTGCGGAAGATCCTGGGCGGGACGGCGGGCTGCTCCTTTCCAGGAGGATACGCGCATCCTAGCAAGGTTGGGGTTCTAGCGCAACCCGCACAGATGTTCAGCGCGGTGCTACAATGCGCGGCGACGATTCGTTTAGCTGAATGGAGGTGGCCGGAATGCTTGAGACGTACAAACAGGTGCTTGTCAACCAGTATGAGGCGGTGCTGGCGGCGCTCAACTTCGCCATCGACCGCTGCCCCGCCGAGCTCTGGGACGCGCCGGCTGGCGCCAGCCCCTTCTGCCAGGTGGTCTTTCACGCCCTGTTTTTTGCCGATGTCTATCTCGGGCCAGACGAGGATTCGCTGCGCCAGCAAGGGTTTCATCGCGACAACGCGGCCTTCTTTGGCGACTACGAGGAGCTGGAGGAGCGCCTGCCGGTGCAGCTGTACGAGCGGGCGGCGATCAAACGCTACCTGCAGCACTGCCGCGCCAAGTCCGCCGCAACGCTGGCCGCCGAGAGCGCCGCGATCTTGAGCGGGCCTTCCGGCTTCGCGCGGCGCAGCTTCACCCGCGCCGAGCTACACATCTACAATATCCGCCATCTGCAGGACCACGCCGCGCAGCTGGGCATGGATCTGGGCGCCCAGATCGGCCTGGAGATGCCCTGGTTTGGCTCGGGCTGGCGCGAGGTTGCGTAGCGGAGCAGAGTTGTAAGGCAAAAGTGGTCATCGATCATCTGGAAGAGCGGGCCGTTGGGGGTGGTGCTGGTCATGGGATGCTGGAACCACCCGCTGCCGCTGCCGGAGCGGGTGGTTCCGGAACCGTGGCCCGTCATTCCCAAAATGGCGGGTGCCCTTTGGGCAGTGCTGGCTGCCGCAGCAGCCGGGGTGAGGTCTGCTACTCCCGGCGCAGGCGGCGGGTCAGGGTTTCGTAGAAGTGGGCGCGGGGGTGGATGCGGGCGAAGCGGCAGGCCAGCGGCGAGCGCGAGATCGCGATCTCGTCGGTCTGCTCCAGGGGATAGATCATCTGGCCGTCGATGTTGAGCGCCAGCGGGTGGCGGGAGCGCAGCTTCCAGGTGATCACGGCGTCGGGCGGCAGCACCAGGGCCGGGATGTTGGTCAGGTGGCCGGCGACGGTCACCAGCACCAGCGAGTGCGAGCGTGGGTCGAGCACCGGGCCGCCGGCCGCCAGCGCGTAGGCGGTCGAGCCGGTCGCGGTCGCCACCATCACCCCGTCGGCGTGGTAGGTCGTCAGCGGCATGCCGTCGATCTCGACCGCCACATGCACCACATGCGGGCCGTCGATCCGCGAGAGCAGCACCTCGTTGAGCGCCGTCTCGACCGCGATCTCCTGGTCGCCCCGCAGGATCCGCGCCTGGACCAGGGTGCGCTCGTCGTACCAGCCGCCGCCGCCGATCAGCAGCTCCAGGCCCGGCCGAACCGCATCCAGCGTCACCTCGGCCATAAAGCTCAGGTGGCCCATCGCCACGCCCAGAATTGGGATGCCGTGGGGGATCGCCAGGCGGGCGGTGCGCAGGACCGTGCCGTCGCCGCCAAGCGCCAGCAGTAGCTCGCACCCGCCGACCTCGGCCTGCTGATCGCGCCCGATCTGCGAGGTGCCCAGCCAGACGTGCAGCCCGCGCGCCCGCAGCCAGGCCGCTAGCGCTTCGCCCGCCTGGGCGGTCTCGTCAGCCAGCGGGTTGTAGACGATGCCAATTGACTGCATGGGGTTCCTCCACACTATAAGGATTTGGGCTGATGGCGCCAATCTTTTGACGATAGTCAGGCGTGCCAGTCGGGCTGAATCATAGCACAATCAGGGGCGGGCGAACGGCGCGTGGTATACTTTTTGAAGGTGTCTGATCACAGGCCAAAATTATGTTCTTTTTATCTTATGTCAATTTAATTGATCTAATCTTCGTATAGATCGAGGGTTGGATGGGGAGCAGCGCCGATGAGCAAGCCCACCCACGGACCGCCGAAGTTCACCAACCGGCTGATCGACGAGACCAGCCCGTATCTGCTGCAGCACGCCCACAACCCGGTCGACTGGTACGCCTGGGGCGAGGAGGCGCTGGGCCGCGCCAAGGCCGAAAACAAGCCGATCTTCCTCAGCATTGGCTACTCGGCCTGCCACTGGTGCCACGTCCAGGCCCACGAGAGCTTCGAGAACGAGGCGACCGCCGCGCTGATGAACGCAAACTTCATCAGCATCAAGGTTGATCGCGAGGAGCGCCCCGACCTTGACTCGATCTACATGGCCGCAGTCCAGGCGATGACCCGCCACGGCGGCTGGCCGATGTCGCTTTTTCTGACCCCCGACGGCGCGCCGTTCTACGGCGGCACGTACTTCCCGCCCGAGCCGCGCCACGGCCTGCCTGCGTTTAACCAGGTGCTGCAGAGTGTCGCCACCGCCTACCACGAGCGCCCCGCCGAGGTGATCGAGAGCGCCAGCCAGCTGCGCAGCCACCTCCAGGAGCTGAGCGAGCTGCAGATTCCCCGCGCCGCGCTGAACAGCCGCCTGCTCAGCCAGGCCGCCGCCGCCCAGATGAGCCAGTTCGATCAGCGCTTTGGCGGCTACGGCAACGCCCCCAAGTTTCCTCAGGCGATGATGCTGGAGATGATTTTGCGCCACTGGCGGCGCTCCGGCGACCAGGCGGCGTTGCATCAGGTCGAGCAGACGCTGCGGGCGATGGCCAACGGCGGAATGTACGATCAGCTTGGCGGCGGCTTTGCCCGCTACTCGGTCGACGCCTACTGGCTGGTGCCGCACTTCGAGAAGATGCTCTACGATAACGCCCTGCTGGCCCAGCTGTACATCGAGGGCTTTCAGGCCACCGGCGATCCGTTTTTTCGGCGGATCGCCGAGGAGACCTTCGCGTACATCACCCGCGATATGACCAGCCCCGAGGGCGGCTTCTACGCCTCGGAGGATGCCGACAGCGAGGGCGAGGAGGGCATTTTCTACATCTGGCGGCCCGCCGAGATTCAGGCCGCGCTCAGCCCGGACGACGCCGCGCTGGCCCTGCGCTTCTGGGATGTCACCGAGCGCGGCAACTTCGAGGGCCGCGCGATCCTGAGCGTGCCCCGCGATCCGGCCCTGGTGGCCAAGGAATTTAGCCTGGCGCCCGAGATACTGTGGGAAAAGATCGTGGCGATTCGATCCACGCTGCTGGACGTGCGCAGCCAGCGCGAGCGCCCCGGCCGCGACGAGAAGATTCTGGCGGCCTGGAACGGGCTGATGCTCAAGGCGTTTGCGCTGGGATCGCGGGTGCTTGGTCGCGCCGACTACCGCGCGATCGCCGAGCGCAACGGTGAGTTTCTGCTGACCAAAATGCTGATCGACGGGCGGCTGCACCGCTCCTACAAGGACGGCCAGACCAAGCTCAACGGCTATCTGGAGGACTACGCCAATGTGGCCGATGGCATGCTGGCGCTGTACGAGGCCACGTTCAACCGCCGCTGGCTCGACGCCGCCGTCAGTCTGGCCGACGCGATCACCGAGCGCTTCTGGGACGCCGAGCGTCAGACGTTTTTCGACACCGCCGCCGACCACGAGGAGCTGGTCACGCGCCCGCGCGACATCTACGACAACGCCACGCCGTCGGGAACCTCGGTCGCGGTTGATGTGCTGCTGCGCCTGGCGCTGCTGCTCGAGCGCCCCGACTACGCCCAGTTCGCCCAGTCCGTCCTCGATGAGCTGAGCGGCGGGATGGGCCAGCTGCCTGGCGCGTTCGGCCGGCTGCTCTCGGCGGCCGATTTCGCCCTGGCCGAGCCACGCGAGATCGCGATTGTCGGCGCGCTGGACGCCCCCGCCACCCAGGCGCTGCTGGCCGAGGTCTACCGGCGCTACCTGCCGAATAAAGTTGTCGCCGGGCGCGATCCCAGCGACGACGCGGCGGCGGAGACCATCCCGCTGCTGGCCGAGCGCCCAGCCCGCGACGGCCAACCCACGGCCTACGTCTGCATTCGCCACGCCTGCCAGAGCCCGACCACCGATCCGGCCGAGCTGGCGGCCCAGCTGGAGCTGTAGGGATCGGGGCGAATCTTTTTTTGATCCACGAAGGTGAATCTTGCGAATCCAATGCTTCTCCTTTTTATCGTAATGGAGAGGGGAAGTCTCCCGCGGATCGCAGATTCGAATAGGGTCTAGTAATTCACCTTCGTGCCCTTCGTGGATCAGATTAAAACTATTTTTGGGCCTGCAACCCTATGCCAGGCTTGACTGGAGACCCAATGCCGCGAGACTATGTTCTGCGCCTGATCGAGCAGTTTGGCCTGATCTGGCGCCGCCTCATCCACTTCAAACAGCTGCAAAACTACGCGGCTGGGCTGACCGAGATCGAGACCGCCTATGGCCAGCTGTTCAGCCTCAACAGCAAATTCATCGATCTGCTGCCTGACGAGGGGCTGCTGAGCCTGGTCCAGACCTACGGCGAGCTTGATCCCGACAAGTGCGCCGTGCTGGCCTCGCTGCTGGCCGCCGAGGGCGATTTTCACGCCGGGCTGCGGCATACCGACGAGGCCTATCGCCGCTATGAGCGGGCGCTGCTGCTGTATGGTGCGCTGGTGCGGACTGGCCGCACGCTGCCCCGCGAGACCCAGGCGGCCACCGCCGGGCTGCTGGCCACGCTGGAGCAGTACGAGCTGGAGCCACCGGCGCTCGACGATGTCTGGCGGGTCTACGCGGCGCTGCAGCAGCACGCCCAGGCCGAGGATGCCCTGTTCGCCTGGCTGGAGGCGGTCGAGTTCGAGCGCGAGAGCGTGGTCCAGGGCACGCTCTGGTATGAGAGCTTGCTCAAACGGAGCGATCCAGAGCTGAAGAACGGCGATCTGCCGCGCAGCGAGATCAGGGAGAGCCTTACCCAGCTGCGGGCGCTGTTGGATCAGGCCGAGGCAGAAGCCCGTAGAAATTAGGAGCACACTCAATGCGAATAGGAATTATTGGAACCGGCTGGGGCACGCGGGTGCAGGTGCCGGCCTTTCAGGCCGCCGGGCTGACCATCGGCGGCATCGCCGCCCAGAACGAGGCGAAAACCCGCCAGGAGGCCGAGCGGCTGGGCGTTCCGGCCTACGCCAGCTGGCGCGAGCTGCTCAGCGAGGTCGACCTGATCAGCATCGTCACGCCGCCGGGCACCCACCGCGAGCTGACGATCGCCGCGCTGGAGGCGGGCAAGCACGTGCTGTGCGAGAAGCCGACCGCGCTCAACGCCGCCGAGGCCGAGGCCATGCTGGCGGCGGCGCAGGCCCGCCCAGGCCAGCTCGCGCTGATCGACCACGAGCTGCGCTTTCTGCCGGTCTGGCAGGCGGCGCGGGCAGCGGTGCAGGCGGGCGAGATCGGGATTATGCGCCATGTCGTCAGCAGCATTGTCCAGCCCTCCCGCGCCGACATGGCCCGGCCGTGGAGCTGGTGGAGCGACCAGGAGCAGGGCGGCGGGGTGTGGGGCGCGATCGGCTCGCATCAGCTGGATACGCTGCGCTTTGTGTGTGGCGAGATCGACGCGGTCAGCGGCACGCTGGAGACCTTTATCGCCGAGCGCCCGTTTGAGGATGGCACCCGGGCGGTCACCAGCGATGATTTTGCCGCCGCCCAGCTGCGCTTTGCCGACGGCGGCCTCGGCTCGGTGGTGATGAGCCTGGTCAGCGCAGTCGGCGAGACCGACACCCTGACGATCCACGGCGATGCCGGGGCGCTGCGGGTCGAGGGCAGCCAGCGCCTGTTCGTGGCCCGGCGCGGCGGCGAGTGGCAGGAGCGCACCCCCGCGCAGAGCCTGGCGATCCCGGCCAGCCTCCAGGGGCAGTTCCCCATCGCCACCGTCTACCTCGGCCAGGCGCTGCGGGCCTACGCCGACGGCGATCGGGCCGCGCTCGCCCCAGGGGCGACATTTGTCGACGGGCTGCAGATCCAGCGGCTGCTCGACGCACTGCATCAGTCGGTCGCCGCCAATGGCGCCTGGGTGGCGGTTAAGAATTAGGGCAGCCAGCGCCCCCACCAGGCATTCTCGGCCACCAGGCGTGGCTCGGCGGCGGGCAGCTCGAGCGTCCAGACGGCATAGCGCGTCTCGGCGGCATCTTTGCGGGTCCACAGCAGGGCCGAGCTGTCGGGCGCCCACTGTGGGTCGAAGTTATCGAAGGCTGGATCGCTGGTCAGGGCCTGGGCGCTGGCATTCGCGCTGGCCGCCATCTGCATAATTTCACCCCGGCCGGATGCGTGCGGGCGCTGCACAAAGGCGATCGTCGCGCCATCGGGCGACCAGCGCG
>DAOTUS010000040.1:0-11486 GCA_034437415.1 Herpetosiphonaceae bacterium | reverse complement strand
GCATAATAATCTGCTGGCCGGGGGCGAGATGCAGCGGCACGATTTTGCCCGGCATTTCGCTGGCAAAGCCGATGATGCCCGTTCCGCCAGCCACGGTGAAATCGATGATAAACAGCGACTCGCCCGAGACAGCGCGCTTAAACATCTTGCCGATGCCGCCGCCAGAGTTGGTATTCATCTGGATGTTGCCGCTCATCCACGACATGCCGCCGCTCTCCGAGAAAATCATCTGGCCTGGATCAAGCTCGATGATGGCGGCCTGCAGCACCGTGCCAATGATCTGGTAGCGCAGCCCGGCCTCGCTACGCCCGCGCAGAGCTACGTGGGGCTCGGGGAGATCGAGCGATTGGCCAGGGTTGCTGGCCATGGTTGAGGGTGCGCCATAGCCTGGCTCTGGGGTTGAACCATAGCCCTGCGGCGGTGGCGGGTTAAAGCCCTGTGGCGGCGGCACCGCGCCCTGCGGCGATGGCGGATATATTGGTTGTCCCGTGTGCGGATCAAACTTTGGACGATACTGATTGTCTTGATCGGACATCGCATACTCCTTGTACTCTAAAGCCAACTATCCGGCACGTTCCGTCGTGCCACAGACGCTATTGTACAACTATAGCCCGTCCCGTGACTAGCATTATTCGGGAATGGCCTGGTGGTTCGTCAGCTGTGGATCGCTGATCGTTGGCTGAGCCTGTCGAAGCCTAGTGTTTTGGCTTCGACAGGCTCAGCCAACGGCTCACCAGCACCTATGCATTCTCCGCATGACGGACTCCTAGTGGTTAGACGGGCTGGGCTCGGCATTGTTGCGGGTGGCGATATGGACGGCGACCGCGCCAAAGCCCAGCAGCTTCCAGGAGACGCTGTGCCAGCCAGCGGCGGTGATAATCTGGGCGAGCTCTGGGGGAGGCGGGAACACGCTGGCCGACTGCGGCAGATAGGTGTAGGCCTGCGCGTTGCCGCCGACAAGCTGGCCGATGATCGGCACGATCGTGTTGAAGTAGAACTGGTGGCCCCAGCGCACCAGCGGATTTTTCGGCCGGGCCACCTCCAGGCAGGCCAGCCGGCCGCCCGGCCGGGTCACGCGGGCCATCTCGCGGAAGGCCTGGCCGATATCGGCGACGTTGCGGATGGCGAAGCCGGTCGTGACCGCGTCGAAGGCCCCGGCGGTGAACGGCAGCTCCAGGGCATCGCCGTTGACGAAGGCGGCGTGGCGGGTCTGGCGGTCGATCTTGGCCTGCCCGGCGACCATCATCGCGTGGGTGAAGTCGTCGCCGACCACCATTGCGCCCGGCATCGCCTGCTCCAGAATCGGCAGGAAATCGCCGGTGCCGGTGCCGACGTCAAGAACGTGGGTTGCGCCGGGCAGCGCAATCGTGCGCGCCGCCCAGCGCCGCCAGCCCTGATCCAGCCCAAAGGTCATCAGGCGGTTCATCAGGTCGTAGCGGCCGGCGATCGCGGTGAACATCTGGTTGACGTAGCGCGCTTTTTCTTCGGCGGGCGGCAGCACCGAATGGGCGGGCGCCGTTGGTTTGGGTGCAGTGTGCATTACAATCTGCCTTTAGGCTGAGGCTGGGAGCGCTGCGGCTCCGGGCCATACTAAAATAGGGTTCTGTGAAATATATCACATTGAGAGCGGGATGTGCGGAATTATGCAGATGCCAGGGGTTGATTTGACCTCACCCCGTCCGCTTCGCGGCCACCCCTCTCCATCGCGGTGGAGAGGGGACGGGGGTGAGGTTCGCTAATCCAGCTCCAGCCCGCCCCACTGCTGGTCCTCGTCAAGCTCGCCGGTGATACCGAGGGCGACCAGGGCGCGGGCGGCGACAAAATCCACCACCTCGGCGACGGTGGTCGGGCGCTGATAGAAGTTGGGCATTGGCGGGACAATCCGAATGCCGCGCTGCGAAAGGCGCAGCAGGTTCTCCAGGTGAATGGTGGACAGCGGGGTTTCGCGCGGCACCACCACCAACCGGCGGCCCTCCTTCTGGGTCACATCGGCGACGCGCAGCAGCAGATTGTTGGCAAAGCCAGCGGCCAGCGCGGCGACCGTCCCCATCGAGCAGGGCACAATCAGCATGCCGTGGACGGGATACGAGCCGCTGGCGATGGTGGCGGCCTGATTGTTCGGATTATGCTCGGTGATCAGGCCCGACTCCGACCACGCCGCCAGCGCCTCGGCCCAGGGAGCGCCCATCTCCTGGCGCCAGACAATCCGGGCGGACGCTGTGGCGATCAGCTCGATCGGGTGGCCCAGGGCGATCAGGCGGGCGATCACCCGGTCGGCCAGGGCGGCCCCGCTGGCCCCGCTGACGCCCACGACAACCGGCGCACGCCTACTCATCGGGCCACATCTCCAGCAGCTCGCGCCACTCGTTCTCCAGCTCCTCGCGGCGGGCGGCATAGTAAATGTGGTCCTCGCCCTCCTGGTCGCGGTAGACCAGATCGACCTGCGAGCGCATTGGGCGCATGTAGCCGATATTGCCCCACCAGCGCACGGTGGCCTCATCGATCGGCATATCTTCCAGGTACATGCGGGCGGCGTACTCGCGGACGGTGCCTGGCTCGAGGTCGACATCGCGCCACGGGTCGCTGATCTCGTTGGTGCGCAGATTGCGGAAGCGGAACGCCCGGCCCCACTCGTTTTCCTCGACGCTGACCACCTCGATGCCGGTGGTCGGCGGCTGCACGCGGATCAGGTTGATCCAGGCCTCGCTGAGCTTGGCGCGGGTGACATCGCGAAACTCCTGAAACTCCTCGTCGTCCTTGTTGCGCATGGAGAGGTCGAAGCGCAGCTTGTCGTCGGCGCCATAGATGCGCCACAGGCCGCCTCTGCCCTTCCAGCGATACTTGCGGTCGCCCCAGGGCCGCCAGGTCTCCTCGGTGAGGGTCGGTTTCTCAGTCGGGGCCGCCAGCGGCAGGGCCGGGGCGGTATCGTTGCTGACGTTGGGAAACTCATCGTGGGACTCCTCGCCGTGATCCGAGAGGCCCAGCAGCGTGCGCCAGCCCTCGCCCAGCCCCCACTCGGAGACCCCGTAAAAGATATGGTCGATCACCCCGTTGGCATCGCGGTGGAGCAGATCGTACTTGTTGCGATTGCCCTGCTGGAACGTGCGCCAGACGCCCAGGCGGCCGTTCCAGCGCACCTGATTGCTGAAATCGATTTTGTGATCGCGCAACTCCTCGTGGCGGGCGATCGCGTAGGCCCACAAGCCCTGGGCGCGATCGCGCTCGACGCCAGTGGTGGTGCGCAGATCGCGGACCTCGTAGGACCAGACCCCGACGCGCTTCTGCTCGCCGACGATCTCCACGCCCGAGCGCGGCAGATCCAGCTCCTCGCCATTGTCGAGCGGCGTGGTTGCGCCACTGGCCAGGGCGTGGCGGGCGATCTGCAGAATCTCATCGCGGGTGGCCGGGACGGTGGCATCATCGCGGCGCACGTACATCGCGCCATCGCTGGTGATGTAGGGCGGCAGCTCGGTGGGCTTGACCTCGATCCGCACCAGCTCGCGGCCCTCGTAGCTCATCAGCTCCATCGAAAGGGCCGGCTTCGGCTCGATCATGGTGGCGATCTGGGTGCGCAGCCGCTCGCTGATCTCCGGCGGCGCGAGGCGCACCTGGTCATCGTCGATCGCCCCGATAATCAGCACCCCGCCATCGGTATTGGCGAGGGCCGCCAGATCCTGCCAGGCATGATCGAGATAGGCGCTGGTGGCCGGGCGCAGGATAAAGTGGCGCGACTCGCCATTGAAGCGCAGGTTATCGATCTCCCACTGCTTCTGGTCGCGCTTGGGCACCCGGACGCGCTCGAAGGCGGTGGTGGCGAGCAGCGCCTTGAGCGCCTCGAACGACGGCTCGGGCAGAAACGCCTCGAAATAGCGGTCGCCAATCCCGTGAGCGCGGCGCGGATCGCTGGCATCGTTGCCGACTCGGCGCACGCGATGGGCGTCGGATCCCTGGATGCAGAACATGGCCCGCTCGTAGTGCTCGTGCTGGCCGTTGTAGAAAAACGGGGTTAAAAACGTATCGTGGGTGGTGTAGAAATTAACGAACTCCAGGGCGTGGAGATGCGGGCTTTGGGTTGCGGCCACGCGGGACTGCCCGCTCGAACCCATGCGCAGGGTCTCGGTAACCACCCCAGAGGGCGCATTGACGTGGGGCGCGATCACAATGCCGCCGTTGCGGGCGATAATCTCATAGGCCTCGGTGACATATTTGGTATTTGGGATCGAGCAGGATCCGCTTTTGATTTCCTGGGTGGGCACGCCAAGCTGGAGCAAGACCGCCTCGAGCACGCTCAGCGGCGTGCTGGGCGCAAAAACACCCAGAATATGGGCGCCATAGTGGCTGGTAAATTCAAAGCCAGGTAAAACCGTAATTTTGTTTAGTATGCGCTGAAATTCGGCATAGTGCTCACGCTCTTCATCGGTACAGCGATTGGCCTGCACCATTCGGCCTAAAAACTCGACCTCATTGCGAAATAACTCATAGCCGTGAACGGTATTGTGGTCGGTAAAAGCGATGATATCTAACTGGCGGCGTTCGGCTTCACGGAGAATATCAAGGTAGCTAACGTTTGCTTCGGCATAATCTTCTGATGCTGGGGTATGCAGATGTAAATCTAAGCGCATCCAACGCCCCGCGCCATGTGGGGGTAGCTCTTCCTTTTGACTCATTTTGTTTCAACTCCATAAGAAAGTCCTTTATTTCTGGCTTTCCTCGCTCTTCATTCAGGGGGATAACTTTTCTTTTTTTGTATAGGGCATGATACCGCAAACTACCATGCACGGCAACGCAGCACTGGGGCGGATTTGGCAGGCTATGGGTACGTTGCGGATGTCCGGCTGGCGTGGCGTGGCGCGGAGCTTCGCTGTGGGGATAGCGGCTTGTTTATTAGCTTATTGTTAAATCGAGGTCAAGAACAGGGGCTGGAAATGGCTTGTTTTGTGGAAAACTTGTGGGTAATGTGCATAACATGGCTATTTCAAGCCAAAATCCGCGCTTTAGCCCTGGTGTTCTATCCACATGGAGTTAGGATCTAAGCTGGCGCTCATGAATTTTTTAGTGGCTAGGGGCGGTCTTTTTTGACCGCCCCTGGCTTGATTAAGCGCGCCAATGTTTCGCGTGAAACATTTATTGCGCCGCTGTCCACGACTCACCTGGCTTGAGATCGATGACCTCGGTCGGCTGGCTGAGCTTGGTCAGCTCGGTGCGCAGCTGCTCGGGGGTGCCGTGCAGAATCGGGAAGGTGCCATAGTGCTCGGGGATGGCTTTGGGCGCCCCGATCAGCCGCAGCGAGTGGGCCGCCTGGAATGGCCCCATCGTAAAGAAGTCGCCGATTGGCAGAATCACCAGGTCGGGCTGGTACAGCTGGCCCATCAGCTGCATTCCGCTGAAGATACAGGTGTCGCCGGTGTGGTAGACCGTAAAGCCCTCGCTAAACTGGAGGATAAAGCCACACGACTCGCCGAGGTAGATACTGCGGCCGTTGTCGTCGGCGCTGCTGCTGTGGCGGGCATCGGTGAGGGTCACGCGCACCCCGGCCAGCTCGATACAGCCGCCCCGGTTGAACCCGATCACGGTGTCTTCCGCCAAGCCCTTGCCGACCAGCCACTGGCCAAGCTCCATCTGGGTGGCAACGCTGCAGCGGTTGGCCTGGGCCAGCTCCACGACATCGCGGGTGTGGTCGAAGTGGCCGTGCGAGACCAGGATTCCATCAATCCCGCTGGTCAGCCGCTCGCGCCACTCCGGCGGAAACGCGGGGTTGTCGGTCAGCCAGGGGTCGAGCAGAAGGCGCTTGCCGTCGGCGGTCTCAAACAGGAAGGTCGCGTGGCCGAGCCAGGTGATCGTGGTTGTGCCAGTGCTCATCAGTTCGCTCCTTATACTTTTAGGATTCGGTTTGGCCATGTTTCACGGGAAACATTCGGCATGGTGTTGCTGAAGCGCAGGGTTGGGACGTGTAGAAGGGGATATTTGCGGATTATTTTATCATAGTGGCCTCAGCGCAGCCGGGCGCTGCCAGATTTGGATTTGACAAAAAAATAGAATATCCCATACTTTGCATAAGACCTTCTAGCGACCGCTATCGACACCCAACCCAGAAAACCTCAGGAATATCCATAGGCCACCGCCGTAGCGTCCACCAAACTGTTTGACCATTTCCCTACAAGGAGTTGAGCAATGTTGCATTCCACCCCCCGTTCGGCCCGCTGGCTGATCGTCGCCCTGCTCGGCCTGCTGAGCGTTTCGCTCTGGCCCGCCCAGCCAGCGGCGCGCGCTGCCAACGGCGTCACCGTCACCTTCAATCTGGAGGGCTATACCAGCTGGGGCGAACAGATTTTTGTCGCTGGCAATCAGCCCGAGCTAGGCAGCTGGAGCGTCGCCAATGCGATTCCGCTGGCCACCGGGCCGTATCCACGCTGGTATGCCACGGTTAGCCTGCCCGCCAACACGGCGGTGGAGTACAAGTACCTCAAAAAGGATGGCGCCGGGAACCTGGTGGCCTGGGAGAGCTTGGCTGGCAATCGCAGCTTTACCACGCCCGCCAGCGGCAGCGCCAGCCGCAGCGATCTGTGGGATAGCCCGGCCGCAGTCGGCGGAGCGCGGGCGCTGTGGCTCGATCCGGCGACGATCGCCTGGAATGGCACCGCTGGCGCCAGCTACAAGCTGCTGAGCGACCCCGACGGCCAGCTCGATCCGGCGACGGCCCCGGCGCTCACCCTCACGGCCAGCGGCGCGGTCAATGGCGCGGCCTACCCGAAAAACCCCAACGCCGGCGGGCTGACCCAGCTCACGCTTGGCGCTGGCAACCTTGGGCTGGTGCCGAGCCTGCTCACGGGCCAGGTGCTGGTGGCATCCTATAATGGCGCGGGCACGCTGCTGGATGTGGCCCCGCTGCAGATTCAGGGTGTGCTCGATGCGCTGTATGCGGCGGCGGCCACTCCGCAGACCCTGGGCCTGAGCTACAGCGGCGGGGCGCCAACCGTGCGGCTGTGGGCGCCAACCGCCAAGTCGGTGACGCTGCGCCGCTACGCCGACTCGACCACGCCGAGCTTCACCAGCCACCCGCTGAGCCTGGACGCGGCCGCCGGGGTGTGGAGCCTGGCTGGGGCGGCGGGCTGGGACAAGCAGTTCTATCTGTTTGATGTTGAGGTGTATGTTCCCGCTGTCGATGCAGTGGCCCACAACCTGGTGACCGACCCGTACTCGGTCAGCCTGGCGCGCAACAGCCTGCGCAGCCAGTTTGTCGATATCTACAACGACCCGACCCTGAAGCCGGCGGGCTGGGACAGCTTGGTCAAGCCCGCCCTGGCCGCGCCGGAAGACATTACGATCTACGAAGTCCACGTGCGCGACTGGAGCATCAACGACAGTACGGTTCCGGCCGCCCAGCGCGGCACCTTCAAGGCATTTACGGCGGCTGGCTCGGACGGCATGCAGCATCTGCTGACCCTGAAAAACGCCGGGCTGACCCACGTCCACCTGCTGCCAGCCTTCGACATCGCCTCGGTCAACGAGGATCCGGCCGCCCGCCGCGAGCCCGACCCGGCCGTGCTGGCAACCTACGCGCCCGACTCGAGCCAGCAGCAGGCCACCGTGGCGCTGTCACGCACCGTCGACGGCTTCAACTGGGGCTACGATCCGCTCCACTATGGCGCCCCCGAGGGCAGCTACGCCACCAACCCCGATGGCGCCGCCCGGATTCTGGAGTTCCGCGAGATGGTCCAGGCGCTCAACGCCAGCGGACTGCGGGTGGTGATGGACGTGGTCTACAACCACACCAGCGCCTTCGGCCAGGACCCGCAGTCGGTGCTCGACCGGGTGGTGCCGGGCTACTACCATCGCCTCGACCGCAACGGCGTGCTGCAGATGTCGAGCTGCTGCGCCGACACGGCCTCGGAGTACGCGATGATGGAGAAGCTGATGACCGACACCGTCGTGCTATGGGCCAAAGCCTACAAAGTCGATGGCTTTCGCTTCGACCTGATGAACCTGCACACGGTCGCGAACGCGGTCAACGTCACCAGCGCGGTGCAGGCGCTCACCCTCGCCAACGACGGCGTGCAGGGCAGCGCGATCTACGTGTATGGCGAGGGCTGGGATTTTGGCTCGGCGCAGGCCAAGGGTCTGGACTACGCCAAGCAGATCAGCATGCGCGGCACTGGGATCGGCACCTTCAACGACCGGATTCGTGATGCGGCCCACGGTGGCTACAGCGCCGACGCGACCCAGATTCGCCACCAGGGTTTTATCAACGGCCTATCCTACGACTGGAACGGCTACACCTACGCCAACCGCGACCAGAGCGCCCTGTGGGCCGAGATGGGGCGGCTGCGGATTGCGCTGGCTGGCAGCATCGCCGACTACACCGCCGATCCACAGGAGAGCATCAACTATATTGCGAAGCACGACAACGAAACCCTGTTCGACCAGAACATCTTCAAGCTGCCGCTGGGCACGCCGATGGCCGAGCGGGTGCGGGCGCAAAACATGGGGCTGAGCCTAGTCGGGCTGGCCCAGGGCATCCCCTTCTTCGACCTTGGCGGCGATCTGCTGCGCTCGAAGTCCCTCGACCGCAACAGCTACGACTCGGGCGACTGGTTCAATCGGGTCGATTTCACCGCCAGCAGCAACAACTTCGCGGTTGGCCTGCCGCCAGCCTGGGATAACCAGTCGCGCTGGGGAATTATGGGGCCGCTGCTGGCCAACCCGGCGCTCAGCCCGGCCAGCGCCGACATCACGGCCAACCGCCAGCACATGCGCGAGATCCTGCGGCTGCGCAAAAGCTCCAAGCTCTTCCGCCTCGAGACCGCCGCCGAGATCAACAGCCGGCTCAGCGTGACCACGCCCAAGGATGGCCTGATCGCTATGGGCCTTTCCGACGCCACTGGCGCCGACCTGGACCCGAGCTACGAGTACATTATGGTGCTGTTCAACGCCAACAAAGTCCCGCAGACCTATCCGGTTGGGGCGCTGGCCGGGATGGGCTTCAGCCTGCACCCGCTGCAAAACGATGCGGTTGATGCCGATGCGGTGGTCAAAACTGCCACTTTCAACAATACCAATGGCACGTTTAGCATTCCGGCCCGCACCACGGCGGTGTTCGTCTCGACCAGCGCGCCGCCCACGCTGCCGAGCAGCATCGACTGGGTCGGCAATATGTACCCGGTCGGCGGCTACTCGGGCGCCCAAGGCGTGGCCAACCAGCGCCAGGAGGGCGACGCCAGCGGCCTGAATGTGTATGTTCAGGTGTACGAGGCCGGGGTGACGCCGGGCGCCGGCCAGGGTGCGGGCATCAGCTGCTACCTGCACTGGGGCCGCTACGGCCAGGAGTGGGTTGACCTGCCGATGAGCTACAACGGAGGTTTCACGGGAAACATTAACAACGACGAATACACCGCCACCTTGCCAACCGCCAACCTCGCGCCAGGAACCTACGGCTTCACCACCTACTGCAGCGAAGATGGCGGCTTCTCGAAAAAATGGCGCGTCGAAAGCCCCAGCGACAGCGGCGACGGCCTGCTGACGATCACGCCCAACCCGGCCCAGGATGCGATCTCGCTCAGCCCGACCGGCGGCGTGTATGTCCATCTGTTCGAGTGGCCGTGGACCGATATCGCCAAAGAGTGCGCCTATCTGGGCGCCAAAGGCTACAAAGCCGTGCAGGTCTCGCCGCCGATGGAGCACCTGCTGCCGAGCGTGCAGGCCAACAACCCCTGGTGGGTGCGCTACCAGCCGGTCAGCTACAGCCTGAGCGCCAGCCGCAGCGGCAGCCTGGCCGAGTTCCAGAGCATGGTCACCACCTGCGCTGGACAAGGGGTCGACATCTACGTGGATGCCGTGATCAACCATATGACCGGGATCAGCGGCAGCAACGTTGCGACTGGCACCGCCGGGACCACCTACAGCCACTACTCCTACCCCGGCACCTTCACCCAGCCCGCCGATTTCCACCGCTGCGGCACCAGCGGCCCCAACCCCGACGACGCCGATAATATTTTCGACTACAGCAGCCGCTATCAGGTGCAGACCTGCGAGCTGCTCAACCTGGCCGACCTGGACACCGGCGCGGCCGACGTCCGGGCCACCATCCACGCCTACCTGCAAGCGCTGCTCGATCTGGGCGTGAAGGGCTTTCGGGTTGATGCGGCCAAACATATGGCCAGCCAGGATCTGAACGCGATTCTGGCCGGGCTGAGCCCGCGGCCGTACATCTATCAGGAAGTTATCGACCAGAATAATCCCAACGAGCCGATCAAGAGCTTCGAGTACACGCCCAACGGCGATGTCACCGAGTTCAAGTACAGCGTGGCCCTGGGCAACGCCTTCAACTGCGGCGGCGGCCTCGCCAGCCTGCAAACCCTGGGGAGCGGCATGCTACCGAGCGCGCTGGCAGTGGTCTTCACCGACAACCACGACAATCAGCGCGGCCACGGTGCTGGCGGCGCGTGCGTGGTCGATTACAAAGACGGTGCGGTCTACAATCTGGCCAACATCTTTGCCCTGGCCCACCCGCTGGGCTATCCCCAGGTGATGTCGAGCTACGCCTGGACCGACGAGAACGCCGGGCCGCCGACGGTCAACGGCACCTCGGGCAGCGCCGGGGCCACGCTCAACGTCTATGCGGCCGGCCAGGTCGCTGGCGAGATCCCGGCCAACTGCGTGGGCACCAAATGGATCTGCGAGCATCGCCGCACCGCGATCGCCAATCTGGTCGAGTTCCGCCAGGTGACGGCCGACCAGCCACTGACCAGCTGGGCCACAATTAGCGCCAATCAGATTGCGTTTGGGCGCGGCAGCAAAGGCTTTGTGGCGATCAACCACACGGCCAGCCCGGCCACAACCACCTACACAACCCAAATGGCCGCCGGGAGCTACTGCAACATCGTCAAGTACGACTTTGTGTCCGGCCAGTGTGTGCTGGCGGGAACCACCACGCCAGTCGTGGCGAGCGAGCTGATCACGGTCGGCGCCGGCGGCACGATCATCAGCCAGCCACTGGCGGCGCAGGAAGCCTTCGCCATCCACGTCGCCGCGCAGGTGCTCCCAATCATGACCCCAACCGTGACGCCGACCGCGACCCCAACCACGCCAACCGCGACCCCAACCACGCCAACCGCGACCCCGACCACGCCAACCGCGACACCAACCACGCCAACCGCGACACCGTCTACTCCAACCGCGACACCGTCCACACCGACCACGACATCGTCCACGCCAACCGCGACACCGTCTACTCCGACCGCGACACCGTCCACACCACAGTACACGATCTACCTGCCCCTGATTGTGCGCTAGCCAGAATCACCCTTGGACAGGCTCAGGAACCGCCTCGGCGGCTGAGCCTGTCCAAGCCCTCCCCACTACATCAAATAGTATTTTGACAATGTTAGATTACACGGCAAAGGCGCAGGATTTTGGATGAAGATGGACGCTTGGTGGATAACGATTGGAGGAGGGACGCCATATATGGCGTCCCTCCTCCCGCGAATACG
>DAOTUS010000039.1:0-8246 GCA_034437415.1 Herpetosiphonaceae bacterium | reverse complement strand
CCGGCGGGCAGAATTGGCTTGCCGTCGCCCACATACACCTGGGGAATTGGCTCGAGCCGCCGCTGCTCGGCCTGGGCCTGGGTGTGCGCCGCCGCCACGATGACCCGCCACTGCCCCAGCACCGGGCGGAGCTTGCGGATGTAGTCCCGCTCCCGCCGCAGCCGCCAGCCCGGTGGCTCGCTCAGGCTGAGCAGGGCGGAGTCGATTGAGTGCAGCGCCTCGGTGTAGCGGCGGACGCGGTTGGTCGGCGAGTCGCTTTCGACCGCGCTGCGGGTCTCGGCGCTGAGGGTGCGGATGGTGGCCAGTAGTTCCAAGGCCAAATCGCCATCAGTCTCGGCGGGGAGCCAGGCGAGGCTGCGCTCGAAGGCGGCCAGCGCGTGAACCGAGCGAATCTGTTGCGCGTCATCAGCCGCCAGATCCAGCCGCACCCAGCGGGCCAGCCAGTTTTGATAGCGATGGGCCGCCACCTGGGCCAGAATGGCCTCGGCCTGGGGCTGGTTGGTGCGATAGAGCTGTTTGAGGGCGGTGAACAGGGGTGGAAAGGGAATCCACTGCACTTCATCCCAGGCCAGCGGCGACCAGCGCCAGGTGTGGATGGCCTGCTGGGGATGGCGTTTCAGCCCACGGCTCACCCACCAGGCTACAATGAACTGGAAGGGGTAGAAGAGGAGATGCGATGTGACGAGCACCGCTGTCACGCCCAACGCCACGCCCACCGCCACGCCAAACGCCACGCCAAACGCCACGCCCACCGCCACCTCGCCCCATTTCACGTCGTAGCCAAGCAATTGTAGGAGTAGAGCCAACATAAAGGCATAGCTCACCGCAATCAGCGATTGCAGCCCCAGCCGCCCAATCCCCTGCCGAAACGCCGGATCGCGCCAGTAGCGCCATGCCTGCAGCAGGCTATAGTCATCAGGCAGATCGGGGGCCAGCGCGTGAACCTCGCGTCTGAAGCTGTCGGGCTGGAAGATAAGCCTGAAGGGCAGCAGCAGGCCGCCGATGATAAGGTTGCGCATTGATTGCCTCACTCTAATCCGAGGGCCGAGCGAATGACGTTCCAGACCTGGTTGCCAGTCACGGCGTTGGCGATCAGCAGGCCAACGACAATGATCAGCGCCATCCCGATCAGCCAGGCCGCGATCTCGTCGAGCTTGCCACCAAGCAGCTGGGCCACGCGGCCGATGCGCTTGGGGAATTCCCAGAACAGTGCCAGCAGCAGGCGGATGATCCACGAGCGGCGCGGCGCTGGGGTGGCGGCAGGTTGATTTTGGGGTGCGGCGCAGGCCTGACGCTGGCTTTTCGCACGGGCCTGGAGCATGTCGGCCTGGCTGTGGCCGTAGACGGCCATCGCGTAGTAGGCGGCGCCGGCGACCTGGAGCAGACACGGGTGGTTTTTGGCCCAGCCACGCGCCTCAGCGACCTGAAACGTGAGCAGCGGCTGATCGCTCGGCTGGAGCAGCAGCGCATCGGCGGCGGCGGCGTCGAGCGGGCCAAGCGTCATCTGGGGGAAATATGAGGGAAATGTCGAGGTCAGGCGGGTGGGATGCTGGTCGAACAGATCGACCAGCGGCAGACGGCTGGCGATCACCAGGGTCAGCAGGTTGGCGCCGATCAGCGAGCGCAGATTGTTGAAGAAGGTCGGAAAGGGAAAGGCGGTCGCGGCCTCCGGCTCCAGCCAGGCCTCGAACTCGTCGATCAGCACCACCGGGTGGGCCAGCGCCCGGCAGTGGCTCAGGACGATCTCGCACTGGCTGAACACCGCCATTGGGTTGCTCTGGATCTGCTGGGCGTAGGTCTCGAATCCCGTCGGAGCTGCCACATTGCCCAGCACCGCGGCGGCAACCGCGCCAAAAAAACCATCCTGGTTGCGGATCCGGCCCTGCAGATCCATGCGCAGCCAGACAAACGGCACCCCGGCGCGGGTGTGGGTGTGCTCGCTGGGCAGGCGGGCCTCCAGGTGATTGAGCAGGGATGTTTTGCCCATCCGCCGCTCGCCGACAAGGTTGAGCGACGAGCATGCCGCCACCCGATCGCTAACCTCGCGCAGCACGCCGTCGCACCCAAACAGCGGCTGGCTGGCCTGGAGCGGCTTGCCAACCACAAACGGCGAGCCGCCCAACGGCTGGGCGACCGCTGGGGTGGCTGGCTGGCTGGCTGGCGGCGGGAACGCCAGCGCTGGCGGCGCGACATAGGCTGGCAGCGGCTCGTCACGGCGGCGCAGCTCAGCGACAATTGCCTGCAGCTCGGCGCGCTCGCCAGCGGCCTGATTCTCCAGATCGTTGCGCGGGGTGCCGCCCGACTGCGCGATCTGCTGCTCCAGGCGGGCGAGATTGCGCTGGTGGATGGCGTACAGATCGTGGAGGTGGCCAGCGTCAGAAAATTGATGATCCGCCATAAGGTTTCTCTCAGCTCAAGAAGGGTGGTGGTTGATTATAGCAGCTAGCCACTAGGTCGCTTAACTATGCGATTCTTCCTATCAAAAAGCTCCCGATCCCGCGCTGGCGCTTGCCAACGTGGGGCCGGGAGCTTTTCTTTGGGCGGGAACGGAAGGCTGCCGCCTGGATCCTAGGCCGTTTTGGCCAGCTGGCGCAGCACGGTGTGGAGAATGCCGCCGTTCTGGTAGTACTCGATCTCGACCGGTGTGTCGATGCGGACCGTGGCCTGGAAGGCCAGCGCGCTGCCGTCGGCGCGGCGGGCGCGCACGGTCACCTCGGAGCGCGGCTGCAGGTCGGCGTTGATCCCCTCGATCGTGAAGGTCTCATCGCCCTGGATACCCAGCGTCTGCCAGGACTCGCCGGCGCAGAACTGCAGCGGCAGCACGCCCATCCCGACTAGGTTGGAGCGGTGGATCCGCTCGAAGCTCTCGGCGATCACGGCCTTCACGCCGAGCAGGTAGGTGCCTTTGGCGGCCCAGTCGCGCGAGCTGCCGGTGCCATACTCCTTGCCCGCCAGAATCACCAGGCCGGTGTTGCTGGCCTGATACAGCATCGCGGCATCGTAGATCGCCATCTGCTCGCCGGTGGGCAGATAGTTGGTCACGCCGCCCTCGACGCCGTCAAGCAGCATGTTTTTCAGCCGAATGTTGGCGAAGGTGCCGCGCATCATCACCTCGTGGCTGCCCCGGCGGGCGCCATACGAGTTGAACTCCTTCGGCTCAACGCCGTGCTCGATCAGGTACTTGCCGGCCGGGCTGTTGACCGCGATCGAGCCGGCTGGCGAGATGTGGTCGGTGGTCACCGAGTCGCCGAGCAGCGCCAGCACGCGGGCGCCGGTGATATCGCCGATTGGGGCCGGCTTGGGCGTCAGGTTCTGGAAGAACGGCGGGTGCTGGATGTAGGTCGAGGCGTTGTTCCAGTCGTAGATCTTGCCTTCGGGGATGGCGATGCGGTTCCACGATTCGTTGCCCTCGGCCACGTTGGCGTACTGCTCGATGAACATCTCCGGCAGCACCGCCTGATGGATCGCGTCGCGGATCTCCTGCTGGGTCGGCCAGATATCGCGCAGGTAGACCGGGTTGCCGTCGCTGCCGGTGCCGAGCGCCTCGGTGGCCAGGTCGATATCAACCGTGCCCGCCAGCGCGTAGGCCACCACCAGCGGCGGCGACATCAGGTAGCTGGCCTTGACCAGCGGGTTGATCCGGCCCTCGAAGTTGCGGTTGCCGCTGAGCACGGCGGCGGCGACCAGCTCGCCCTCCTGGACGGCGGCGGCGACTGGCTCGGGCAGCGGGCCGCTATTCCCGATGCAGTTGTGGACAGCGATTGTGCCAGCCACAAACGCATGCACCTCATCAACAGCGATATCGAAGACCGCTCGCTGGCCTGCGGATCGTCGATCCAGCACCGCCAGGTTGAAGGTTGGCAGCTCAAGGTCGGCCTTATCGACACAGTAGCGTTTGGCAGCACGTTCCTCGCCACGGGCCTGGAGCGGAGCAAACCAATCCCGAACGCCCATCTGTTTGAACAGCGCGACTGGCGAGGGGAACTCGCAGCTATCGCGATGGAGCGGCTGGAAGGTTCGATTGGTGGGCTGTGGCAGTCGCGAGAAGAGATCGCTGCCTTCGAGCAACGAATAGTGCGGGAAGATCACGGTCTCACGCTGATTGAGCTCGGCTGCTGCGACCAAGCGGGTCTGGCTGAACGAGCGCTCCGGCTGTTCCTGGTGCAGCTCCTCCAGCCGTGACGACATCCACAGGCGCTGGTTACTGATCGACTTGATCGTGCGCCAGTAGACCGCCGCCGCGCTTGAGCGCATCATCTTATCGACAGAGTAGCGGAATCCAACCTGCTCGACAAACGAAAGGCCATCCGGCAGCTTGAGCCGCACCTCGATGCGTGGCTCATCCTGGGCGGCGGGATACGACGAGGCGGCGTGGCGAACCGGGAACTCGTTGACGATCGCGCCGTCAGTCATCACGCCACAGCGCGCCAGCAGGTCAATCAGCTGATGCATCATCACTTTTTGCTGGGCGACATTGTCGGCCTTGGCGCTCTGCGAGAAGGCGGGCGATTCGAGCACCGCATCATCGTCGCGGTCGCTCAGGCGATGCAAGGTTGGGGCATGGCCATCGCCCCCGAAGACACCGCCCAGGAACTCACGCAGCAGCGCGACCGGGCAGGCAGGGTCGAGAATAAAGTCGGGCAGGGTTGCGGGCTGATCGATGCGGCGACCAACCCGTACGCCCGACAGAGTAACGACCGCGTTAGTTAGCTCCATCGGCAGCGCGATGCTCCACTTCCGCTCATCATACTGCGTTCCAGCTGGGCGTTTGCCCGTCAGCAGCTCAATATCGTTGAGAACCATCTCGCGATCAACCGCCTGGCCAACATTCATGCGCCCCTGTCCGGCGGCGCTGATCGAGCCATCGCTCAGCAGGTGGCCAAGCAGCCGACCAAAGGCCAGCGTTCGCAGGCGTTCCTGGGGCGTGTTCATGGAGAAGTTCAGGCTGCCGGCCGTCAGAACATAGCCAACTTCATCGGCGCCTGGCTCATCAAGCGGCGCCTCCAGCCCAACAATCACCCGATCCTGGCCGAGCACCAGCTGATCAGCGCGGACCCAGCGTCCATCAGCGCACAAAACCTGGTGATCGGGGGTACACACCAGCTCCCGGCCATCCTGCAAGACCAGCGCAACACAGTCGCGCACGCCCTGATCCATCAGCTCGGCCTGGAGCGCCATGCCGAGCTTGCCAGCGGCGGTGGGGCCAAACACCACCGCGCCGCCAGCGCTGGGCAGCTGCTCGATCCGCCGGGTGGTTCCGTTGGCCAGCAGCACCGGGGTGCCAGCGGCGATACAGGTCGTACAACCGTACCCGACGGTATGGAAGCCCAGCGACTCCAGCGCGGGCATCAGGCCGGCCTGCTCGAGGTAGCTGGTCACGACCCGCGAGCCAGGCGCGAGGCTAGTTTTGACGTGGGCGGCCACCTTCAGGCCGCGCTCCTGGGCCTTCTTGGCCAGCAGACCGGCGCCCAGCATCACCGAGGGGTTCGAGGTATTGGTGCAGCTGGTGATCGCGGCGATCACGACGGCGCCGTGGGTAATGGTTGATGAGTGGCCGTTATCTTTGACCGTGGCCGTGCGGGCGACCGCCTCGGGCTTGAGCGCAAAGCCGCGCTCGGCGATGGGGGCGACCAGCGCGTGCTCGAAGGCGGCCTTGTTGGCATTCAGCTGAACCCGATCCTGCGGGCGCTTGGGGCCGGCGACACTCGGCACAACCGTGCTCAGATCGAGGTGCAGCGTGTCGCTGTACTCGGACTCGGGCGAGTTGGCGTCGAGGAACAGGCCCTGGGCCTTGCAGTAGGCCTCGACTAGCTCCACCTGCTCGGCCGAGCGGCCGGTTGAGCGCAGATAGTTCAGCGTCTCGGCATCAACCGGGAAGAAACCCATGGTTGCGCCGTACTCCGGGGCCATGTTGGCGATGGTGGCGCGGTCCGCGAGGGCCATATTGGCGATGCCAGGGCCGTAGAACTCGACGAACTTGCCGACCACGCCCTTCTTGCGCAGCATCTCGGTGATGGTCAGCGCTAGGTCGGTGGCGGTTGCGCCCTCGGGCAGCTGGCCAGACACCTTGAAGCCGATCACCTCGGGCATCAGCATGTAGATCGGCTGGCCGAGCATCACGGCCTCGGCCTCGATCCCGCCGACGCCCCAGCCCAGCACGCCCAGGCCGTTGATCATCGTGGTGTGCGAGTCGGTGCCGACCAGCGAGTCGGGCAGCGCCACGGCCTCGCCCTGCTCGATGTACACCTGCACCACTTTGGCGAGATACTCCAGGTTGACCTGGTGGACAATCCCGGTCTCGGGCGGCACGACGCTGAAGTTGTCGAAGGCCTTCTGGCCCCACTTCAGGAACTCGTAGCGCTCGACGTTGCGCTCGAACTCGCGCTCGGCGTTGTAGAACAGCGCCATCTTGGAGCCGAACTGGTCAACCTGGACCGAGTGATCGATCACCAGATCGACCGGGACCAGCGGGTTGATCACCTGGGGGTCGCCGCCGAGCTGGGCCATCGCCGAGCGCATCGCGGCCAGGTCGACCACGGCGGGCACGCCGGTGAAGTCCTGCAAAATGACCCGGGCGGGCTTGAACGGCACCTCGATTGGCTCGGGCTTGGCGGCGTTCCAGCGGGCCATGTTCTCGACATCGGCCCTGGTGACCGCGAAGCCATCGTTGTTGCGCAGCATCGCTTCGAGGAGAATCTTGATCGAGAAGGGCAGCTTGGAGACCGCCGCAATGCCATCTTCTTCCAGTTTGTTTAAGCGATAATAGACCACCGAGCGGCCACCGACTTCCAGGGTTGATTTGGCCCCAAAGTCATCCTGTCGTTTGTGCGTCATCGCATCCTCACTTTATAAGAACTTGGTTGATCTGGTTGCATGGTACTCGCCTGGATTATTTCGTGCAACTAGAGATGACTTTGAGCAGCCATAGGTTTTATCTATGTAAATATTTTATTTGATAGTATATTTCACTACCTAGAAGGAGCTTGCATGCACCCCGAAACCATCGCTGTTCACGCTGGCCGCCGGGCCGACCCGACCACGGGCGCGGTCACCCCACCGATTCATCTCTCGACCACGTTCGAGCGCGCGCCTGATGGTGAGTATCCGCAGGGTTTTATGTACGCCCGCAACACCAACCCAACCCGCAAAGCTTTGGAGGAGTGTCTGGCGGCGCTGGAGGGCGGGGCCGATGCGGCGGTCTTTTCATCGGGCTCGGCGGCGATTATGAGCCTGTTCCAGTGCCTCAGCCCCGGCGATCACGTCGTGGCACCGCTGGAGGCCTACACCGGCACCACCAAGCTGCTGCGCGAGCTGTTCACGCCGTGGGGCCTGCGGGCATCGTTTGTCGATATGAGCGACCTGGCGGCGGTGGCGGCGGCGCTGGAGCCAACCACAAAGCTGGTCTGGATCGAGACGCCCTCCAATCCACGGCTCGGCATCACCGATATTGCGGCGGTCAGCGCGCTGGCCCAGGCGGTCGGGGCGCTGGTGGCGTGCGACAACACCTTTGCCACCCCGCTCGGCCAGCGGCCCCTGGCGCTCGGCGCCGATCTGGTGATGCACGCGACGACCAAATATCTCGGCGGGCACAGCGACGTACTCGGCGGCGCCCTGATCGCCCGTGCGCCGACGCCGCTGTGGGAGAAAATCCGCGCCCTGCAGATTATGGGCGGCGCGGTGCCCTCGCCGTTCGAGTGCTGGCTGGTGCTGCGTGGCGTCCAGTCGCTGCCCCACCGCATGCGCGGCCACAGCGCCAACGCCACGGCGGTGGCCGCGTTTCTCAGCACCCACCCGGCGGTAACAGCGGTATACTATCCCGGCCTGACCAGCCACCCCGGCCACGCGATTGCGGCCCGCCAGATGCAGCAGTTCGGCGGGATGCTCGCGTTTCAGGTCGGCGCCGATCGGGCGGCGGCAATGCAGGTCGCGGCGCGAGTCAGGCTCTGGACCCGCGCCACCAGCCTCGGCGGGCCGGAGAGCCTGATCGAGCACCGCGCCTCGATTGAGGGACCCGGCACCCGCACCCCGGACAACCTGCTGCGCCTCTCGGTCGGGCTGGAGCACATCGATGACCTGCTCGCCGACCTGGCCCAGGCGCTGGGGTAGCATTTAATTCTAAATATCTCCTATTTTGACAATGTTAGATTACACGGCAAAGGCGCAGGATTTTGGATGAAGATGGACGCTTGGTGGATAACGATTGGAGGAGGGACGCCATATATGGCGTCCCTCCTCCCGCGAATACG
>DAOTUS010000038.1:0-7500 GCA_034437415.1 Herpetosiphonaceae bacterium | reverse complement strand
ACCAAAAAAGACGGGAACAGTATCGCTCATTCATGCTAAAAATAAGCATTTGCTCGCCTATCATGGGGCTTTTTTGCTCAAAAATGGACACTATAGATTTAGATGCGATTGCCCTGGGGCCGTAGCCAGCACCGCTGGACGTGTAGTTAACAACAAACTTTGGAGCAAAGCGTTTGGTGGTACACAACCTAAACAATTCAGCAAAGCTTGGTGGCAAGGTAATAAAGCACCTGCTATTCGTCAAGTTACAAAAGGTAACTTCTTCCAAAAAGCACTGAGCAAGCGAAATGTGCTGACTCTAGGAAAGAAACTAACCGAAGGAATGATAAGAGGCAGTATTAAGTATGGATTAAGACAGTCCTACAATTGGGTGTCCATGAACTTCAGGACACCTTTGCAACCAGGAGGAATGTGCTATGCCGAGGCTTCAATGTGTATGAATGATAACGCATATCCATATTATGATAATGATGCATCAATGAATGAATTCCACCGTTTCAAAAACGGAATCACTGACGCACGATATGTATACAAGCAGAAGGGCAAATAGATCGGATTCAATCACCAAAACCAACGAGCGTGATCCCTGCGGGGATCACGCTCGTGTTGTTCTCATCGTATGCACCAACGCCACATCTGTAGCTACCCTTGCGCTGGAGGATGCCGTCGGCCGATCTCGGGTAGGTTGGTGAATATCTGGAGCAGATAGCTCTCGTCGTCGCGGTTGACCAGGATTTTCAGCGCACGCTGGGTCTTGTAGTTCTCGTTGATGTGCCGCCACGATTGCTCTTGAATAACTGCGTTGCCCCGGAGCATGGGCGCTACAGCCGACGTGCTCCGGCCTCAGTCGTTGCGAACCCGCTCGCCATCAAGGCCCAGCGCGAGGAGGCCACGGCGGGCATCGGCGGCGCTGAAGTCGGCGGTTGAGCGGCCCGTCAGCTTGCTGATCTGCCACTTCGGCGCCACCCGCTGGCCATCCACCAGCACATACCAGTCCCGATAGCCCTGGATGCCCGCCTCGGTCACGGCGATCCCGGCCCGCGCCACCGCCAGCACCTCCTCGCGCGAGCGCTCAATCAGAACGCCGGCAACGGTTGCGCGACCAGCGGGCTGCTCGGGCGCCGCGATCCGCGCTGGCGGTGGCAACTTCGGCGGGCTGGCCGCGCCAAGCAGCCACCGTTTGACCTGGAAGAGCTTCTCGCCCATTGGGCCGCCGGCGACCGTCACCAGCGTGCCGACGGACGTCACGAACTCCCAGCCGTCCAGCGCCCGCAGATACAGCTGGCTCAGCCCAAGGCAGCAGCGGTCATAGTCCCCACGTTCAAGGAGCGACCGAAATCCCTGGATGGTTGCAGTATGGAGTTCCTGCGCCCGCTCGTCGGTCATCGTCTGCTCGTAGGTCGGGATCATAGTGCTTGCCGGAATCAGCCCATACGCCGCCGAGAGCACATAGACATCAACATCACCCACAAACAGCGGCTGCTCGCGGATGACGCTGCGGAGCACCTGCCAGAGCGGGCCGTCGTAGCGCTCCTGCGCTGGGAGCAGATCGGCGTCATCGCGCTTGCGGGCCGAGCAGGTCAGGATCAGCAGTCGTCTGGCCATCGCTACTCCACCACCGCCCGCACCTTGCAGCGCGCGTCCTAGATAGCGTCGATCTCGGCGGCATAGCGGCGCAGGAGCTCCTCGGCAAAGCGCGGAATATCGACCTGTCAGCTCCTCCAGGCCCACCGTTGCCACGGGCGTGCCCGCCGGAGATCGCGTACTCGATGGTGTAGCCCTGCTCGAGCGCCCAGGCCAGCGCGGTGACCGAGTCCAGGCCCCCGCTCAGCAGCATCAGCGCCGAGGAGGCATGCGTGTTATTCGATTGGATCATACGGCTACCACCTTCAGAGTACAGACAGCCTCAGTATCCAAAGGCGCAATCAGATAGTTGCAGTGGTCAACAGCATAGAATGTCGGTGTGTTTTTAGACGTACTGCGTGCTGAAACGCTCCCTGAAGCACGACCAAAAGCATCCAAATGATTGATCCCAAACACAGCGGTTGGTGCGACTCGGCCGTCGGTTTAGAAGACCGTCATCCAGTATTTATGCTTCGACGGCGGAATGGAATATGGTATACTCCGTGCTGTGTAGAGCTGTTGAGCGGATCGGGGATGCGGTGGATTCAAAAATTTCATCCTAATTCAAAAAATTCATCCGAACCTTCGCAAAATTTTCATCCGAATCAACAAAAAACAGAGGCGGGCGTAGCTCAGTGGATAGAGCATCGGTCTTCTAAACCGACGGCCGTGGGTTCGAGCCCCACCGTCCGCGCCACTTTTCAGCGAACTCTCAGCGTAAAAGAAAGCATAGTTTTGCCATAGCGGTAAAACTATGCTTTCTTTTTAGATTGTCGAAACTAGGCCTGGAGCTCTGACGCCGCCTGGCCGGATTCGAGTGCGCCCTCGATGGCAGCGCCTTGGCCGCGTGCAGCAGCCCTGCATCCTATGCCAGCCTGGCTGATGACAGCCACACCTTTAGCCGTGCGTGCCCGCGATGTCGCCGCCAACATCGACCTCAGCCCGGCCAGCTACACCTGGACGATCACAACAACCAAACTCGTCTACCTGCCGCAGATCTGTAGCGGGAGCTAGCGCCGGATCAAAACTTGAAAACGCCGCCGCACCTCGATTGGTGGGGCGGCGTTTTGTTGATTAAACTTTGGGTGCAGGCGCCACCCAGCCTACTCGGCCCAGTTGAGGGTTCGCTCCACGGCTTTCTGCCACTGGGCGTACAGCGTCTCGCGCTGGTCGACGCTCATCTGCGGCTCCCAGGTTTTGGCGACGCTCCAGTTCGCCCGCAGCTCGGCCTGGTTGGCCCAGTAGCCGACCGCCAGCCCGGCCGCGTAGGCGGCCCCCAGCGCGGTGGTCTCGGCGACCTTGGGCCGCACCACCGGCACGCCCAGGATATCGGCCTGAAACTGCATCAGCAGCTCGTTCTGCACCATCCCGCCGTCGACCTTGAGCGCCTTGAGATCCACGCCCGAGTCCTGCGCCATCGCCGTCACAACCTCGCGGGTCTGATAGGCGGTCGCCTCCAGCGCGGCGCGGGCGATGTGGGCCTTGGTGGCGTAGCGGGTCAGCCCGACGATCACGCCGCGGGCGTCGGCGCGCCAGTGCGGGGCGAACAGGCCCGAGAAGGCCGGGACGAGATAGACGCCGCCGTTGTCGGCGACGCTGCTGGCCAGCGGCTCGACCTCGGCCGTGCTGCCAATCAGGCCCAGATTGTCGCGCAGCCACTGCACCAGCGATCCCGTCACGGCGATCGAGCCCTCCAGCGCCCAGGTTGGGCTGGTCGGATCCAGCTGGTAGGCCGGGGTGGTCAGCAGGCCGTGGGCCGACTGCACCAGCTTGGCGCCGGTGTTGAGCAGCATGAAGTTGCCGGTGCCGTAGGTATTTTTGGCCTCGCCAGGGTCGAAGCAAACCTGTCCGACGGTCGCCGCCTGCTGGTCGCCCAGCAGCCCCGCCAGCGGCACGCCCTCCAGCACACCCCGGCAGACCCCGTAGTGGTCGCTCGATGGGCGGATCTCCGGCAGAATCGCCCGGGGAAGGTCAAACACTGCCAGCATCTCGTCGTCCCATTCGCAGCTCTCCAGGTTCATCAGCATTGTGCGCGAGGCATTGGTCACATCGGTGATGTGCAGGCCGCCGTCGGGGCCGCCGGTCAGCCACCAGGCCAGAAAGGTGTCGATGGTGCCAAACAGCAGCTCGCCGGCGGCGGCGGCGCGCTGCGCTCCCTCCACATTGTCCAGCAGCCAGCGAATCTTCGGCCCGGCGAAGTAGGTCGCCAGCGGCAGCCCGACCGTGGTGCGAAACCGATCCTGGCCGCCGTCCGCCGCCAGCCGCCGCACAATCTCGGCGGTGCGGGTGTCCTGCCAGACCAGCGCGTTGTGGATCGCCGCGCCGGTGGTTTTGTTCCACAGCACTGTGGTCTCACGCTGGTTGGTGATCCCAAGCGCCGCCACGGCGGACTTGTCGATCCCGGCGCTGCCCAGCGCCCCCGCGATCACCGCCTGGGTTTTCTGCCAGATCTCGGCCGGGTCGTGCTCAACCCAGCCCGGCCGGGGAAAAATCTGCTCGTGCTCGCGCTGATCCGATCCCACGATTGTCCCAGCGTGGTCAAATACAATACAGCGCGTGCTCGTCGTCCCCTGATCCAACGCCATAATATAGCGCATAGTCGCTCCATTTCCTGGGGCGGAGGTATGCATTCCCTCCGCCCGACTATATCATAATCAAGGAGGGATCAGGGGCAATATCATTCAAATAAGGAAATTTATGGGCCTTTACCCCTCTCTACCGCAGTGGAGAGGGGTGGCGCGTAGCGCCGGGGTGAGGTCAAAAATATCGTCGCCCCGGCGTATTTAAACGGTATTGCCCCTAGCCCCTACGGCTCCAGCCGCAGCAGCCCGGTTTTAGCCCCATCGACGCTGGCGCGGTCGAAGCGCATGGGAATGTACTCGACGCGCTGCCACTTTTCCAGCAGATCGTCATAGTGGTCGGAGAGGAAGTGGCCCGCCTGGCCGGGCGTGTTGATCATCCGGCTGTCGCTGAGGTCGGCCAGGTTGATGATATGGCGGTACATTGGGCCGTGGGCCTGGTCGAACGGGCTGCCGCTGGAGATCGCGGCCACGTTCACCGTGCTGCCATCGCCGCCATTCTCGATCACATTGGTGAAAAAGCCCTGCAGCGCCGGTACCGTGTCGAAGGGATTGTGGGCGAACGAGGCGATATGGATGCGGCCCCAGCGCCACTGCTCCATCGGGTCGTCGCCCATGCGGAACTTGAGATCGCGCAGGGCCACCTCCAGCGCAGCGCTCAGCTGGGTCGGGCAGTCCTCCACAACCTCGGCGCTGGCCACGTTGTCGCACCACAGGTCGTTGGGATTGGCGATAATCCGCGGGATCACCACATCGACGAACGAGCGCCGCCCGCCGTAGCTTCCCATCAGGCGGTCGCCCAGCTCGTCGGCCAGAATCGGCACCGCCAGATAGAAGCTCCAGACCTCGAAGATCGCCGCCGGGGCGCTGTCGACCCCGGTGTCGTAGTCCCAGGTCGCCAGCAGCTCCAGCGCCTGTTTCTGGGTGTCGTTGGCCGGAATGGTGTGTTTCAGCAGCAGTGGCAGCATCTGCTCGGCGTACAGCGAGTGGCGGTCGCCCTGAATCGCCGCCATATCGTCCATCGAGAGCTTCTCTTTGGCCGTCAGCATTGCGGTGATCCGCTCGGCGCGGAACGGCGCGGCCCACTCGTGGCTGATGAAGTAGGGATAGTCGCTGCCGACCACTTTGTTGTTGGCGGTGGCGATAAAGCCCTGCGGCGGGTTGTAGGACTGCGGCAGCTGGTCAAACGGGATGAATCCGCTCCACTCGTTCGCGCCCGTCCAGCCCTCGACCGGCACCAGCCCCTCGCTGCCCGGCGTTGTGCCAGCCCGAATGGGGATGCTGCCCGGCGCAATGTAGCCAATATTGCCATCGATATCGGCGTAGACAAAGTTTTGCGATGGCGCGATGTAGGTGCTCAGCGCGGCTTTGAACTCGTCCCAGTTCTGGGCGAAGTTCACGTCGATAAAGGCCTCGATGGTCGTGTCGCTCGCATCCAGCGCCGTCCAGCGGAAGGCCAGGGCCTCGCGCTGTGGCAGCGTGGCATCATCGGCGTTGTTGGCGTTCAGCGCGTCCGAGATCAGCGGGCCGTGGCGGGAGATCCGCACGGTCAGCGGCACGTCGGGCTGGTCTTTGACCTGCAGGGTGTCGTTGATAATCGTCAGGTCTTCCAGCTGGCCCTGGTACTCGACCTTGGTCCCGGTTGGGTCGAGCTTCTCGCGGTACAGGTCTTGAACATCGGGTCCGACGTTGGTCACGCCCCAGGCGACCCGCTCGTTGTGGCCAATCACAATGCCCGGCAGGCCGGGGATGGTCGCGCCAATCGCGTGGAGCGCCCCGCCCTGGATCTCGGCCATGTACCAGATCGAGGGCGTGCGGAAGCTCAGATGCGGGTCGTCGGCCAGCAGCGGTTTGCCGGTGGTCGATTTAGCGCCGCTGATCACCCAGTCGTTCGAGCCAGTTCCGCCGACAATGCCCGCGCCCAGCCCGGTGGCCTGCTCGATCTGATCGGCGAGCGCCAGCAGCTCGCTGGTTGGGGCCGAGCCGCCGGGGCTGGCCGGCAGAATCAGGGCGCCGCCCTCGGGGTAGTCCGGCGTCAGTGCGGCGGCGCGCTCCGGCCCAACCTGGGCGATCAGGTCGCTCCGCAGCAGCTCGGTGGTGTAGTTGCCGCCCAGGTCCCACGACATCATCTTGGCCCACACCAGCACATCCGGCGCGCTCCACGGCTCCGGCGTGATCCCAAGAATTGTGAACTCGGGCGGCAGATCGCTGCCGCTTTTCCCGGCCAGAAAGCCGTTGATCCCGCTGACATAGGCGTCAAGCAAGACCTTTGTGTCCGACTTCAGGGTCGTGTAGGCGCTCTCCGCCGCCCGATAGACCCCGAGCGTGCGCAAAAATCGGTCGGTCGGCAGCGCTTTCTCGCCCAGGACCGCCGCCAGCGTGCCGCGCCCGATCCGACGCTGAAACTCCATCTGCCACAGCCGATCCTGGGCGTGGACATAGCCGAGGCTAAACAGCGCATCGGCCTCGTTCTGGGCGTAGATGTGCGGCACGCCGTCGCTATCGCGCACCACCTCAACCGCCGCGCTCAGGCCAGCGACCTTCAGCGTGCCATCGACCGTGGGCAGCGAGCGGCGCAGATACACATACCCAGCCGTTCCCGCCAGCAGCGCAATAATCAAAAAGCCAACGATAAACCACATGAAAAACCGAAGCCAGCGCCGCCATCCGCGTTGCCGAAGGGAGGGTGATTTGGCTGTCGTAGCCATAGTGAAACTCCTTGAATATTGAGTGCTCAACCGTGAGAAGGCTGTAGAGGTATCGCCAGCCCGGCCAGGGCTCAGGCGCGCTGGACTTTGCTCTGCAACATTATGAGGGGAATCTACGTCATAGGTGCAGTTAAGGATTATTGCATATTTAAGGAGTAGATTCAGTGTATCAATCACCCAACCCAACTACGGGGCTGCGCCGCCCGATCAACGACCGCATGCTGGCCGGGGTCTGCTCAGGTCTAGCGCGTTCCTTAGGCATCGACCCAACCCTGATGCGGGTGCTCTGGGTTCTCGGCTCGCTCTTCCTCGGCTCGGGTGTGCTGGTCTACCTGATCGCCTGGCTGCTTATGCCCGATGACAATGGCCGACGTGCCGCCACTCCGCTGGTGATGCTGATCGTGTTCTTTATCGCCATCCCCGCGATGTGTTTCCTGCTGACCCTGCCGTTTCGGATTTTCTCTTAGTAACTAGTTTGACAATGTTAGATTACACGGCAAAGGCGCAGGATTTTGGATGAAGATGGACGCTTGGTGGATAACGATTGGAGGAGGGACGCCATATATGGCGTCCCTCCTCCCGCGAATACG